>JBFIDU010000209.1:0-3510 GCA_041603755.1 Methylophilaceae bacterium | reverse complement strand
TTACTTGTTATGCTGCTGCAATTTTTGCATGAATCAGTCAATGCCTTCTCATTATCAATGCAAAAATTGCTGGCATTTAGCTGTGGTGTTCAAACGCCAGACATATTCAAAACAAACCAGGCAGTTACTCACCGGTTTGGTAACGTTGTTCTGAATACAGCCAATCTGGTAATAAAGCATGCGCAATTGCTCGTTTCACAAGCGTGTCGCCATTTTCTGGTTTATCCTTAACGATAACTTTTTTAGTTTGCGTGTCATAGTAACCGAAGGTTGGGGCTTTTTCTGGACGCAAGACGACAAGTTCTTGCCCTTCCATCCAGGCATAATTATCTTTATATTGCATCATAGCGCGTCCAGCTAAGTCATCTGGCTCAGTGCTCAAATCACGACCAATCATCGGTGTTTTTGCTTCTATTCCTGCCAGCGATAACAGCGTAGTCGGTAAATCAATTTGACTGGCAACAGTCTTGATGCTTTTAGCTGTGAGGTCTGCACCCAATATAACGCCTGGAATATGGAAGTTTTTAACGGGTACCAAGTCTTCACCACGAACACGAATATCATGATCAGCAACAACTAAGAATAGCGTATCTTTATAGTACTCGCTGGCTTTGGCCTTTTTGAAAAACTCTCCAATAGCGTAGTCCGCATATTTAACAGCATTATTCTCAGTGGCTTTTTCTGCATCGTATAATTCAATACGCCCATCAGGAAATTCAAACGGCGAGTGATTTGATGAAGAGAAAGCCAAAGTGAAAAACGGTTTTCCAGAGGCGTAATGCTTAGTGATTTGCTCATGCATACGATTAAATACATCTTCATCTGACGCACCCCAACTACCTACAAAAACTGGATTAACGTAATCTTTTTGTTCGATAACTTGTTGAAAGCCATTGCCCATAAAGAAACTACGCATGTTGTCGAAGTGTGATTCACCTCCATAAATAAACTCAGTGGTATAACCTTTTTTTTCTAATATGCTTGCTAGCGTTGTAAAGTTCTTCTGTGAAAGTGAGAGTTTAACCACGCTCTGCGCCTGTGTCGGTAAGAAGCCTGCAACAACGGCCTCAATCCCACGAACAGAACGTGTGCCAGTGGCGTATAGATTTTCAAACCACCAACCGTCTTGCTTAAGTTTTTCAAGCTCTGGTGTGACTGGAACACCGCCCAATGACTCAACAAAAGTGGCTCCTAAGCTTTCTTCTAAAATGATAACGATATTGAGCGGTTTTTCTCGTTTTCTGCTAGGTTGCTGTAACGCAAGTGTAGGAAACTCAGGGTTATTGAGTAATGTTCTGTTGTCTTGTACTGTGGGGCGAGCAGCTTCAACCTCCTGCATGATTTCCGCCGGCTCCATTTTTCCATATGCTTCGCTCGACTGCCCTTCGTGTTTTAAGTTGTAGATTGCATAAAACACTGAATAGGGTGAGTTAAGAATGAGTGAGTTCACCATATTGTCATTCGTCATAGCGAACATCGCTGGGTTTGCAGGACGGTGACCAGTGGTGGAGCGAATGCTGAATGCCACTATTAAAATGAGTAGGGGCAAAGCAATCCAGTAGCGTAATTTAGTTAATTGATTCTCTTGTTTTAGCCAAGGGAAAGATAGTTTGACCATTAGGTAAAGCGTCATCACAAGTGCACCCAACCCCAGGAATACGTGGATTCTGAAACCATTCCATAGCATCGGCATCACTTCTTTTGGATATTTTAGATATTCAATAAATAGGCGATTAGGGCGAACATCGTATTCTGCAATAAAGCCAAAACTTGCCATTTCTAAAAACACAATCAGCGTGATGCTAACAATTAACCATATCAGCGTGAAGTAACGCCATTGCCGCCAAGCTTTAAAGATCGTAAATATGGGTGAAAGTAGTAATGGGATCAAAATAAATAATCCCAATAATATTAAATCTACGCGTAAGCCTTGCAAGAATACTTGTATTAACTGCCCTGTCGCGATGACACGTTCTGATTGCCACAATACGAGTGCTAGACGAAAGAAGCTGAGTATTGGCAAGCCAATCAGATAGGTGGCAATTAGCGGTGCAAAGGGGCCTGAAAAGGCAAGTTTGTTCCAGAGGGTATTTATTGGCTTACTGAGTTGGGTGTTCATTTGAAATCTAAGTTAGTTTAAGTGATCAATCTGATAAAAACGCAAAGTATATGCCATATTTTAAAAATACGATATTTCAATATGTTAAGCAGAGTAACTAAAAAATAATAACTAATCTATCGTGCAAAAAGTGCATTCATCGGGCAAAAATCCATAGAGGTCACTGCAAAAATTGCAGATAAAGATATTGATAGACTTTGATGATAAACAGTCTAGTGAAAGAAAAATAATCATTAAATCAATATGTTAATCATGTTCTATTTTTAGGAATAATTCTTGGCACTGTCGTTGCTGTTAGTACTTGTCATTATTCATCAACAAGTATCTACATGCGGAAAATTACAAAAACATCTTTATTCTCATTTATCTTATTTTGGTATCTGACCAGCGTTACCCAATTACTGATTAGTTTATCTGGGGCTGCCTCATTTGAAGGATTTAAGGATGCCACGATTAGTGCATTTTTATGGATGATACCTATTTTAGTTTTTCCACAGTATGTAAAAAAAATAAGTGCTGGGATAGGCGCTTTACTCTGGTTATTTGCGTTGCCAGGTTTCGGTTATTTCCTGATATATGGTCAGGAGCTGACACAAAGTTTAATGTTTATTATCTTTGAGTCTAACCAATCAGAATCAGCTGAATATGTTCAAAACTATCTGTCGATTAAGTTAGTGCTTGGCTACATCATATTTACGTTAATACCGATACTCATCTGGACGCAGATTAAGCCATACACTAACGATAGAAAGCCTGCATACATCACCAGTACTGTCATTGCAGTACTCATTTTTATGACTCCTGTAACCCGTGCCATTGAGAATGGTGATATTGATGCAGCGTATAAAAATATGAATCGGCATTTATCAGCTGCACCACCATGGCAGCTTGGGTTTGGCTATTCAAATTATCAGCGGGAGTTAGGTGAAGTTGAAAAGCAACTACTGAGCTTAGATCGTATTCCTAAACTGAACAATTTGAAAGAAACACCAAAAAACTTACCAACGACACTAGTATTGGTCATTGGCGAGTCTACAACTCGTGTTCACATGGGGTTATATGGCTATCAGCGTGACACAACGCCTAAGCTTTCTAGCATTAAAAATGAATTAACCATCTTTAATAATGTATTTGCGTCTAGGCCGAATACGATCGAAAGCTTGGAGCAAGTGTTGACGTTTGCGGACCAAGAACACCCCGATCTCTATAAAACTACACCCTCATTAATCGCCATTATGAAGCAGGCTGGTTATAAAACCTATTGGATTACCAACCAGCAAACCTTGACCAAGCGCAACACCATGCTGACCACCTTTGCCAAACAAGCAGATGAGCAAATCTTTTTGAATAATGCCCGTCGTCAAAATGCTTACAGTCTAGATGATAAAGTG
>JBFIDU010000208.1:0-3517 GCA_041603755.1 Methylophilaceae bacterium | reverse complement strand
TTTTGCTTTTTGAATCGATAGTAAATTAATCGAAAAACAAGTAATTATATTTTGACAACTCGCAACTAAAACTCTAAAATTGCGGGCTTGCTGAAATTAGAGCAAAACAGTCTTCTGGTGATGTAGCTCAGTTGGTTAGAGCACAGCATTCATAATGCTGGGGTCGTGGGTTCAAGTCCCACTTTCACCACCAATATAGACGCCCCTTTCGAGAGATTGGGGCGTTTTCTTTTGCGGTGTTTTCATAATAAATAGCATTTTTGGTTATCTACTGGTCGCACTTATAAATTACCGAATACAATAAAACATCGAGTTTAATTACCTTACGGTAATTTTTAGTTGTTTGTTTTGTATCAATGACTAAGCATATGCATAAGCGTATGATTTAAGTTTGCCATTAAATCAATCTCATTTACATGCTGATACAACTAAACAAAAAAACTGCTGAAAATATAAATGGCTTTGCATTATTCAACTTGGGCTTTCGGCCTTTCTTTTTGGGAGCCAGTATTTTTGCCATTCTTACTATCTTGCTGTGGATGTTGGTGTATTTCTCGCAAATTAACTTCAACATTGACAACATATCGCCAAGCCAATGGCATGCACACGAAATGCTTTACGGTTATGGGTTAGCGGTTGTTGCTGGCTTTTTGTTAACAGCAGTTAAAAACTGGACAGGCGTTGCAACAGCACATGGAAAAACATTGATTGTATTGTTTTCCTTATGGGTGATTGCAAGAGTGCTTTTTTTATTTGGTACAACTTTTTTAGTGTTAGCAGCACTTGCAGATATGGCATTTGGATTGATGCTGATTGGCACAATTTCATTACCTATTATTAAGGCCAAACAGTGGAAGCAAATTGCTGTAGTGAGCAAAGTATTATTATTTGTCGCCGGTAATTTAGTGTTTTTCCTTGGCTACTTTGGCATATTAGAAAACGGCATATTGTATGCAATTAATGGTGCACTATTATTGTTAGTGAGCCTTATTTTGATGATAGGTCGTCGTGTAATTCCATTTTTTATCGAAAGAGGCACAGACAAAAAAATAGTCCTTAAGCAATATAAATGGTTAGATATAAGCATTCTTCTTGTTTTTGTAGCGCTTTTCATTAATGCTATTTTTATTCAAGCAGCAAACTATACCGTGCTTTTTGCATGGACTTTATTTATGTTAAATGGCTATCGTTTAATCAATTGGCACACGCCAGGATTATGGCGAGTTCCTTTGTTATGGAGTTTGTATTTATCCGCTTGGTTTATTAATTTTGGTTTTTTGTTTTATGGTTTTCAGGTGAGCGCGACCAATATGTCTATCTTTACACTTCACGTTTTTGCGATTGGTGGAATTGGATTAATCACAATTGCGATGATGGCTCGCGTTGCACTAGGTCACACTGGCAGAGATATTAGAAAACCATCATCATGGGTAAGCCTTGCTTTTGTATGTGTCATCGTAAGCATGGTGTGCCGGGTGTTATTACCAATGATGAATATAGCGCTATACCCAGTATGGGTATTATCGTCTGCTGTTTTTTGGATTATTGGATTTGCTATTTTTGCAAGCATCTATATTCCCATATTAATAAAACCTAGAATTGATGGCTTGCACGGATAATAAAATATGGGCTGATTGATATGAGTTAGCCGAACCAGTAATTATCATTGTATAATATATTTTTGATTGCAAAATCAAATCGCCTTGGGGTGGCTTTATGCCTGAGATCTCTTATAGAGGGACCCAATGAACCTGATCCAGATAATACTGGCGTAGGGACAGGCAGAGCATTATTTATTATGCGAATTTGTTTATTGGGTTGTTATAGTGCACACTTAGTAAACGGTATATTCAAACGCTAATCTCTCCTGTCCTTTTTATGTTTTTTAATAGAAAGGATATTCTTTGAAACCGATTAACAAGCGCTTAGCGCTAATTGGCCTCCTGTTAACAATACCTGCATTTGCAGCAGATGAATCTGACATTAAAGTATCAGATGTGATTGTTAGCGCGGACTTTCGCCCTAGCACGGCAGCAGAAACACCCATCAGCCTGACAGAAATTGATGAAGAGACCATAGAGTCTCGCGGTGCACAGCATCTTGAAGAAGTACTTAACCTTGCACCAAATGTAAATATTTCTAGTGGTGCATCTCGTGGTCAATTTTTTCAAATTCGAGGTATTGGTGAACGTAGTCAGTTCAGCGCTCCTTTGAATCCATCGGTTGGATTAGTAATTGATGGTATTGATTTTAGCCGTACTGGTGGTGCAGCAACATTATTTGATATTGATTCGATAGAAATTTTACGTGGTCCACAAGGCACGAAATTTGGTACCAATGGTTTAGCAGGTACGATTAATATGCGTAGCAAAGAGCCAACCAAAGAATTTGATATGCATGCCGAGACAGGTTTTGCTGAGTACAATACACGTAATTTTGGTGTAGCAGCTGGTGGAACATTAGTTGAAGACAAACTACTAGGTCGCGCCTCATTGTATAGCCATAAATCTGATGGTTATATGGATAACGATTTTTTGAATAGAGACAATACACAAAATCAAGACGAGTTAACCTTCCGCAGTAAACTAAAATTATTAGCAACTGATGATTTAACGGTTGATTTTAGCTATACCCATTTAAATATCGATAACGGTTATGATGCATTTACCTTAGATAATAGCCGCAACAGTTTATCTGACAATCCAGGTGAAGATAAACAAATAACCAATGCTTTAGGCGCTAAAGCGAATTGGCAACTATCTGATGCTGTGATTATGCAGACTGAAGCAACGTACCTTAACAGCGACATTGTGTACAGTTACGATGCTGACTGGGGCTTTGTAAATCAATTTGATGCAGCATTATCACCATACATTGGTTTTGAGCGATTTGATCGTAAACGTGAGAATTACTCATTAGAGTTGCGTTTTTTATCTGATACCGCTGGGCGCATTTTTAATGACACAACCGACTGGACAGTTGGTGTATTTTTCCTTGACCAAGATGAGGCTTTTAAACAAGATTCTGATTTTGGCATTTTTGGCGCAACAGCTAGACAAGGCGATTATGATACCCAAAACACAGCGCTGTATGGTCAGTTAGATACACATCTAACTGATAAATTGACTCTTATCACTGGCGCTCGCATAGAGTACTTTAAAGCAGAATATGATGATTCAGATGCTCTATCTATCAATACAAACGAAACTTTATTTGGTGGCAAACTAGGGCTCAACTATCAGGCCAATAAAAATCATTTGCTCTATACCACTTTATCACGCGGGTATAAGTCAGGTGGCGTGAATAACAATGCCCTACTAGCAACAAATCAGCGCGTATTTGATACTGAATACAATATCACTTTAGAGGCAGGCATTAAATCTAGCTGGCTAAATGATCGATTGAAATCGACGCTAGCTGCATTTTATACTGACCGCCGTAATGCGCAAGTAAAGAACTCCATACCAACAGGTCCTGCTACCTTTCTTGACTTTATTGGTAATGCATCAAACGCAAC
>JBFIDU010000207.1:0-3540 GCA_041603755.1 Methylophilaceae bacterium | reverse complement strand
CCCGCTTGATCCAAACTAGATGCAAAGGCAATCATGCCATAGCGCGACACTAAGCCATAAGTTGGCTTCAAACCAGTAAATCCACATAGTGAAGCTGGCTGACGGATTGAGCCTCCTGTATCAGTTCCTGTTGCCGCCGCGCACAAGCGTGCAGCCACTGCTGCTGCAGAACCACCGCTACTACCACCTGGAACCCTCTCTTGATCCCATGGGTTTTTTACTCCACCAAAATAGCTAGTTTCATTAGATGAGCCCATCGCAAACTCATCCATATTTGTTTTTCCTAAATTCACTGCACCAACTGCATTAAACTGATGTATGACATGTGCATCATATGGCGCGATAAAATTTTCCAACATTCTGGAGCCACATGTCGTTCTCCAATCTTTCGCACAAAAAATATCTTTTTGTGCGAAAGGGATTCCTGTCAATGGCTGGGCTGTACCTGCTGCAATCATTGCATCGGCAGCTTTTGCTTGCTGAATACTTTTATCCTCGTCTACGGTGATATAAGCATTGATTGCAGGGTTATATTGTTTGATACGCGCTAAAAAAGTTTGTGTCATTTCTACACTAGACACTTCTTTTTTTGCCAACATTTGGCTTAAGCTTTTAAGGCTTTGATTAATCATGATTCTTCTATGTGGATTGTCAATCTAGTTCTGGAATATTGTCTAGCCTACCAAGTCTACTCTATCACTTTTGGCACTAAATATAGTCCGTTATCAACGGAAGGTGCATTCTGCTGAAACAACGCACGCTGATTACTTTCGCTTACGACATCTTCACGTAAGCGCTGCATGACATCTTGCGAATGTGACATCGGTGTAATACCTTTGGTATCAACCGCTTGCATTTCTTCAATCAGTGTCAAGATGCCTGAGAGCTTGTTGAGTGTTTGCTCTGCTTCTTGATCATTAATCTCAATACGCGCCAAATGCGCCAAGCGTTTAATATCAGGGATGTTTAGTGCCATAACTTTCTTCTATTCTTGTGTTTTTTAACTTTAGTGTAATAAACTTGAATTGCGACTTAATTTTAATCTGAATATACGTTATTATACCTTGATTTTAAAGCACAGCTTATGTGTAACGCATGCATTGTAAGCGCAAACAATAACACACAGGAAAAAAACATATGTTCGGTTCGTTAAGCAGCTATTTTTCTAATGATTTAGCCATTGATTTAGGTACAGCAAACACGTTGATTTATTCTCGTGGTAGAGGCATTGTGCTTGATGAACCATCTGTCGTTGCCATTCGTATTGAAGGCGCAAATGGTAAAAAAGTATTACTAGCCGTTGGTACAGAAGCCAAAGGCATGTTGGGCAGAGCACCCGCAAACATCCAAGCAATTCGCCCAATGAAAGACGGTGTGATTGCTGACTTTACCGTGACAGAGCAAATGCTCAAATTTTTCATTCGTAAAGCGCATGACGCAAGATGGTTTTCTCCAAGCCCGCGTATCATCATCTGTGTGCCCGTTGGTTCTACGCAAGTTGAGCGCCGAGCAATTAAAGAATCTGCTGAGCGTGCAGGCGCAAAACAAGTCTATCTGATTGAAGAACCGATGGCCGCTGCTATCGGTGCAGAAATGCCAGTCGCCGAAGCAACAGGCTCAATGGTCGTTGATATCGGTGGCGGTACGACAGAGGTTGGTGTGATTTCCCTAGGTGGTATTGTGTATGCAAAATCAGAGCGTGTTGGTGGCGATAAATTCGATCAAGCAATTATTGATTACATCCGTCGGAATTACGGCATGCAAATCTCTGAACCAACCGCTGAAGCTATTAAAAAGAAAATCGGCTCTGCCTTCCCAGGTTCAGAAGTATTAGAAATGGAAGTCACTGGCCGCAACTTGGCAGAAGGTTTACCGCGTAAATTTACAATCTCTAGTAACGAAATTTTAGAGGCGCTCACCGAGCCACTGAATGCAATAGTTGGTGCTGTTAAGTCTGCACTAGAACAAACACCGCCAGAGCTAGGTGCTGACATTGCCGAGAAAGGTATGGTGATCACTGGTGGTGGCGCATTGTTACGCGATTTAGACCGCCTTCTCATGGAAGAGACTGGGTTGCCTGTGATTGTTGCTGAAGACCCGTTAACCTGTGTTGCACGCGGCTGCGGTCGAGCACTTGAAGATATGGACAAACTAGGCAGTGTATTTGCACATGAGTAATGTTTGTTTGCTTCAATTAATTCATCAGCGTCAGCATGCTTAAAGGTGTTCATCAGAAACTAGAGCCCCAACAAACTCCTGCTTTTTTCGTCCGCGGTGCCAGTCCTTTTTCACGCATGGTCTTTTTTTGCGCGTTATCAATTGTGATTATGGCCGCAGACGCTAAGCTAAACTATTTATCACAAATACGCCAAACATTGTATGGCGCACTGCACCCAATAGAGCGTATTGCTAACATTCCAAGTGAGTTGTTTCGTGATGCCTCTAAATATTTTTCTGTGCATAACGAACTCGTGCAAGAAAACTATATGCTTAAACAACAGGCATTTGAGCAAAAAGTTAAATTACAAAGACTCAATACATTACAAGCAGAAAACGAGCATTTACGCAGCTTGCTAGGTGGAGACATTCCTATTCATCCGTTTGCCATACTGGGTGACATTTCACACACAGGTAGAGATCCTTTTAGAAATGTTGTCATTGTTAATCGAGGAAGCCAGCACAATATCCAGCCAGGGCAAGCCGTGGTCGATTCAAAAGGCGTCATTGGACAAGTCACACGTGTGTATCCATTTAGTTGCGAAGTGACGCTGATTACGGACAAAAACCTTTCTATTCCAATACAGGTGGAACGTAACCAACTGCGTGCCATCGCATTTGGGCAAGGCGGCAACACGCTCGATATCCCTTATTTACCGACCAATGTCGACATCAAAATCGGAGATAAATTGGTCACATCGGGCATAGATGGTATCTATCCAGCGGGGTTAGCGGTAGCTACTGTGACAAAAATTGAGCAAGATCCTGAATCACAGTTTGCCAAAATAATCAGCACCCCCATTGCACAGGTTAGCCATCACCTTCAACTATTAATTCTGGAGCTACCCGAATCTAAAGAACCAGAAGTGAAACCGCCTGAAGCTAACAATGGAGAAGCGTTAGAGCAAAACGAGAACAAAAAAGATAAGAAAAGGACTAAACCTCGTGCAAACCCCTAACCGACTATTAGTTTACGCAACGTTTTTCGTTGCGCTACTGTGCCAATTGTTTCCTTGGACAGGTCAAGGGGTGATTTTTCGTCCTGATTTTATGCTGGTTGTGTTGTTGTATTGGCTTTTACGCGCACCGCACCTTTGTCACATTGCGACAGCTTGGGTCGTTGGCATACTGGTTGATTTAGCCACTGGCAGCTTGCTGGGACAACACGCGCTTGCATTTACCTTAACCGCTTACATTGCATTGAGTTTTCAACGCAGATTAGTCCTTTTTACAGTGATACAAATTACTTTTTACGTGTTGGCTTTATTATTTTTTGCTCGACTCGTCATCTTAATTCTTAAGTTATTCGCTGACAATGATGTG
>JBFIDU010000206.1:0-3560 GCA_041603755.1 Methylophilaceae bacterium | reverse complement strand
TTTAATGCCTTATGTGTCGCAGGTTGCTATTGGTAAATTAGCTTGCTTGAGTATTTACGGCAATGATTATCCGACGAAAGATGGTACAGGCGTTAGAGATTATATTCATGTAGTTGACTTGGCATTAGGCCATGTAGCTGCCCTCAACACACTTAATCAAAAATGTGGGCTACTAAAAGTTAATTTAGGTGCCGGACACGGCTATAGTGTGCTAGATCTTGTGACTACTTTTGAACAAGTAAACAATATTAAGATTCCCTACAAGATAGTAGAGAGAAGAGCAGGGGACATCGCTATTTATTTTGCTGATGCCACTTATGCGAAAAAAGTACTCAATTGGCAAACAACTAAGTCCTTAGAAGATATATGTCGCGACTCTTGGCGCTGGCAAACAAAAAACCCACAAGGCTATCAATAAGTTTTTTTTGATTTATACCGTGCTTGATGCTGTAGTAGTAGTTTGTTGCCAACTAAATTTCTTTTTATATTTGATATCTATCACTCTTGCATAGGCGTATAGCAGGCCAGCAAGTGAGTAGATGATTGTTGGAATAGCACCGATACTACTTGTTGAGAAAATCGCAACTAGAACTGCCAGCATTGTTGCAATAAGTGCTGTACCACATCGGTACTCATCACTATTTTTATCTTTTATTCTTTTTCTTGATTTAAAAACACGCCATATTGCCAATAAAAAGAACCCAATATAAAGCATCAAAGCAGGGATGCCATATCCCAAAACAATGTTTAGATAAGAGTTAACAATATCGACAATCCCTTCCCCTTGTACCATGTCTTCCATTTCTGGTTCTAATGATGGCTCATCAACCCCAAATAAAGGCTTACGCGCTACTATTTGTAGCCCTTTTTCAAACAAGACCTCACGATAGTCTACATTGAACTGATCGGTCTTACCCTTGCCTACAAATGGAAGATAATTAATTAACTTTTCTCCCCCGGGGACAAAAGGCAAAGTGCTTGCGGCAAGCATAGAAAAGAAAACGGCAACAGTCATTCTTTTTATCATTTTCGGGCCAATAGCGATATAGATGAATAACAAGATTAATGTAGATATCCATGCGCCTCTAGATAAAGGTGCAAATAGGCCACCAATAATAGCCAACCAGCATAATCTTCGCATCCATTTATTTTCGATCAATGGGGCAACAAATAAATACAAGCCAAGAACAATCATCATTAGCAAGCCTAGAATTAATGGGTGACCCAAAGATGATAAGGCGCGGAGATTAGATCCACGACCAAGATAACTACCTAAATTAAAGTCTGCGTGTAATGCGTTAGGTAGCGGGTTATATAGCAACCATTGGTCAAAAGATTCGAAAATAGCCAGTGATCCTGCAATTAAACCAGCGAAGGTAAACGCGGTAATTGCTATCTTTAAATGATTAAAGTCTTTTATTCGACTGGCAACAAAATATGGTAAGAAAATAGCAAGAAAGTAACCAATACCACTTCTACCTGCATCAGTAAAAGTTGTACCGCGCATTTCAAGTATGGTCATGAGGGTAATTAAGATAATAACAAGCCAGTCTGGTATCATTTGACCAAAACGTGGCGCATCTACACGGTGCTTTGCTGAGAAAAACATTGGCAAAAGAATCACTAATGATAGCAAGACTACATAATCAATATAAAAGAGGGGGCCCATCCTGACGGAAATGACAGGAACAGCAAACAAAATTGCATAAAAAAAGGCGATTCTATTTTCTACTTTTTTGATCACATAGTTAACATACAAGCCTGTTGCAAGAATATATACCCAGAAATTGCTCGCCAGAAAGGCAATTAGCGTAATGATGAACCAAGCGTTTCGCCACAGAATAAACTCTTGAGGTTGAACAATGCCTTCAATTTGTTTTTTTGCTAAAACAAAGATTGCAGTTGCTATGGTTAATATGACGATTAGGGTGGCTATATGTTCAGGCATGTGTATATGTTTGAAAGTTTGATTTTAGATTTGCGAATGAATCTTTTGTTGCTGCTTATTATACGTTTTTATCAACTCTTGCAGTAAATTAGCAGGAGATAATTAAATGATTTATCCACCCATTAGTATACAATACAGCTATATAAATAACACCTCAATGTCTATATACAATAATAGCTTGATAACCCATTAGGGGCACATTCTAAACATTTTGTTTATGATACTATCCGAGCTTAATTGATTTTCCAGAAAGCAATTTTATTTAATGAAGACAAGACACAGTCGAAAACATGTTATCTGGTCTAGTGTGTGGGTGTTTGGTGGCCAAATAGCAGGTCAAGTCCTCAGATTGGTAAGCAACCTTATCATGACAAGATTGCTGGTGCCCGAAATGTTTGGCGTTATGGCTGTTGCCAATACTGTGATTATTGGTTTAGCCTTATGTTCCTATATAGGCCTACACCATAATATTATTCAAAGCAGCAGAGGCGATGATCCTGACTTTTTAAATACTGCCTGGACAATGCAAGTAATAAGGGGGTTTATATTATGGGGTATCGCACTGTTGATTGCTGCTGGCTTATACTACAGCAATCAGATGGGCTTGTTAGCAGAAGGTAGTGTTTATGCGCAGCCAATATTGCCCGTTATCATAGCAGCCCTTGCTTTTACCCCATTGCTATCTGGGTTTGAATCTACAAAACTGGCACAAGCAAGTCGGCATATGCAAGTGGGACGTCTTGCTATTATCGAATTAAGTTGCCAGTTAATTGGTTTGGTGAGCATGGTTATTTTTGCAATAATCGAAAAATCGATATGGGCACTCGTGCTGGGTTCAATGTTGACGGCTTTTTCAAAAGTGATTTTGGGTTACATAGCACTTGAAGGACCTCGTAATTATTTTAAGTGGGAAACAAAAGCAGCAAGCGATTTATTCCATTTTGGCAAGTGGATTTTATTAACAACCATCATGGGCTTTTTTGTTAAAAATGGCGATAAGCTTATTTTAGGTGCATTAATTACGCCACAAGTTCTTGGTGTTTACAGTATCGCAGCATTTATGACAACAGCGCTTCAAGATGTATTGTATCGCTGGGGAGGAGCTGTTCCACTACCTGTTTTGAGTCGTGTTTACCGCGAAGGCGATACAAAAGCACTTGCAGATGCATATTATCGGTTTAGTTTTCCTTTCAACATCGCGACGCTCTTTCTAGCAGGTTTTTTATATTATGCAGGTTATGTTGTCATTGATATTCTCTACGATAGCCGTTATATCCAAGCGGGGCGCATGATTCAATTTCTTTCTATCGCATTAATTGGAGCAAGAGTTGTTTTGGCAGAACAATTATTTGTAGCAATTGGCAAGCCCAAACTATCAGTGCCAATGAATGTTATACAACTGATTGTATTATTTGCTGGCGTTCCCCCAGCCTATGAATACTATGGTATCTATGGCGCAATATTATTGATAGCGTTTACGGTACTGTTAACACTACCTGTTATTTGGTATTTTTTAAGTCGATATGGTGTGTTAAATTGGAAGAAAGAATTAATGACCTTGCCTGCGCTTCCCTTAGGTTATGGAGCCTCGGTCTTATTTGTTGTACTATAC
>JBFIDU010000205.1:0-3570 GCA_041603755.1 Methylophilaceae bacterium | reverse complement strand
TACGCAGGATAGCGATAACTTGACCACTAACACCTATGTTGGGTATTTCTACTTTCAAGCCTTTTTGAATTTTGGCAGCATCTTCAATTGGTATGTTCATCTCCAACCACAATGGATTTAGTTGAGCAATTTGATACAGCGGCATTCCACTATCGAGACGGTCACCCACTTTGGCATGTTGCGCAATGACTTGCCCTTTCATCGGCGCAACAATGCTAATCTTGCTTTGCATGCTGTTGCTACTGCTCAAACGATTAATTGTTGCATCAGTCATTCCCGCCAAACGTAACGATTGCTTCTTTTGCATCACCTCGGTTTGAAGTGCTTCTTGCGCGCTTTTAGATTCAATATAGCGCCTGTTTGGGATAATGCCTTCTTCAGCTAAACTTTTATCGCGTGTAGTTGTTTGTATTGCCAAAGCCAGTTTGGTTTTTGCTTGCAGATACTCGCCTTGCAAGCCAATCAATTCACTACTACTTATCTCAGCTAACACTTCTCCCTTCTCAAGATCCTGCCCTGTAGCAACTCGCAAAGCACTAATTAATCCATGTTGCGGCATACTCACTATTTGTGTTTGATCGTTTGGCAGTGTTACTTCAGCGCTATATTGACGCATATATTGACCAGCACCCACATTCACTTGCTTTGTTGTTATTTGCATTTGTTTGATTTGCGCATTGCTTAAAGGTAATGATTCAGCAAACCCAGTTAACGGTAATAGCAATGAAATGCTGATAATGCTTATTAATTTATTCATGGTAAAACTCCTACAGCTTGGTTATATCTGGCAATATTCCATTGATGTTGTATTTGCACTGCACGGTATTTGCGCTCTGCATCAAAGGATTGGCTTTTAATTCTAATTAGCGTAGCAAGGTCATGCTCTCCGAGCGCATAGGCTTTTTCTGCAAGCCGCAAACTTTCACTGGCTATTTCCCAATGCTGTTTTGCCAGCGTAAGCTCAAGCTCATTCACCTCTAGGTTATGTTCAGCTTCATGAAGCGCTGCCTCTAATACTCTTTTGAGCTCATCACGCTCTGTAAGCGCCTGTCCCAAATTCATTTCTGAAGCGGCAGCAATCGGTGTTGTTCTTGCTGGTGTGGCAAAAGGAATACGAATGCTGAGACCCATGCTTTGGTTATACTGCGTGTCAAATGCACCTTGAGAATTTCTAGCGTTGATTAAAACTTGAATATTTTCTTTTTTTTCAATATTGGCAAGATTGCGCTGCTCTTCTGCATAGTGAACCTTAGTCAGGATGGCGAGCCAAACAGGTGATTGTTCATAGTTATCCAACAAAGACTTTTCTTCAGAAAAGTCTTTAGGTATCTGATTTAACCCTGTCACTAATTTATATCGGAATCGAGCGTGCATCAGCTCGGCTTGCGCCAGTAATTTATTTTTAGAAGCTGCTAGTGTGTCTTGCTGAGCGAGCAACCAATCTGTTTTTGCTGCTTCACCTGCTTGATAACTTTTACTTACCTTCTCTTCTAACGCTAATGCACTTTGATATTTAGCCTCAGTCAAGGCAAGCTCATTTTCATTGAATGCAACATCCCAAATAGCTTCTCTTAATAGACCGGCTGTTTGTATCGCTAGCGCGGATTGGCTTGCATCTAAATTCAAAGCACTCAATTCAGCAACTTTCGCTCTTGCCTCACGCTGATTTGGCAACCATAGCGGCAATTCTAATGTCGCTTGATAATCACGCTCATTTCGGCTGCTGCCCAGACGATCATTTTGATGAAAAATTGTAATAGCGGGCGCATCTGGCAGAAAACTATCTGCCAGTGCCTGCTTTGCAGATACACCATATTGCTGCGAATTGAGATTCGCTTGTTGTGGCTGACGCTTAATCGTTTCATTTAATACATCTTTTAAACTCAATGATGGATTAATGTGCAGCACATCTTTGTGCACATCATCTTCCGCAGCTATGCCAATGCTTGCACTAAAAATGAAAGGTAATATCCAAATGCTAAATAGCAAGGACGAAAGTTTCATTGACCACTCCTAAAAACTATAAAACAGATGCCACCGGCATCAATGAATGATTAGTTTTTAAGCGTGCGGAGGCGCGTGTGACAACGGCCGATGATAAGAAAATGCTTGTTTGTAATGAAAAGTTATTGCTGGACGAACAAACCATGTTGCAAAAACAAATGCAATCAAGCCAAACAAAATCGCGCTAAAGCTAATTACATCAATTACTTCTTGATTCAGGATTGCCTGATCAACATTCACCATGGTTGAATCCAAACTACGGTCTACAAGGTGTGTATGGGTATCAGCTTCGACCTCTAAAGGTAAATACCTTGAAAGCGAACCAACATCTAGCGTGTGTAAATGCAACACCTGAGAGCCAACACTCTCATGTGCTTGATCACCGTTGTAATGAACGTGTAGAAATGGCAATAGCAATTGCATGATGCCCAAACAGAGAATCAGTGCGAAAGTAAAGCGTTTTGTCCTAACGGAAATCATGCAATCAATTTATCAAATAACTTTGTTTCATACAATGCAAATATGCTATTAGATGTGCTTATTACGTCAAATGACGTAAAAGATTCACTGTTGCAATAAAGCATCTATCGTGTAAACAGTTGCTTAAGTTAGTCTTCACAATGGATTCTCATGTAAAATCTGTCTTTTTAGTTCATTTGCGTTCATAACAATGGCATTAACCTTCCAACAAATCATTTTAAACTTACAATCTTATTGGGATAAACAAGGCTGCACGTTGCTGCAACCGTACGACATGGAAGTTGGCGCGGGCACCAGCCACACCGCTACTTTTTTACGTGCCCTTGGTCCTGAGCCATGGAAAGCGGCCTATGTGCAGCCCAGCCGTCGCCCGAGCGATGGTCGTTATGGTGAAAACCCAAACCGTTTACAACACTATTATCAGTTTCAAGTTGTACTAAAGCCAGCACCTTCCAATATTATGGATTTGTATTTAGGTTCACTTGAAGCGCTGGGTTTCGACCTCAAACAAAACGATGTGCGCTTTGTAGAAGATGACTGGGAGAATCCTACACTTGGTGCCTGGGGTTTAGGTTGGGAAGTATGGCTAAATGGAATGGAAGTCACTCAGTTTACTTATTTCCAACAGGTAGGTGGCATTAATTGCAAACCAATTACTGGTGAAATCACTTATGGCTTAGAGCGGTTGGCGATGTATTTGCAAGGTGTGGAGAATGTGTATGATTTGGAATACTCCCCAGGCGTAAAATATGGTGACGTGTTCTTACAAAATGAAAAAGAACAATCAGCATACAACTTCGAACATTCAGATATTGAATTTTTGCTAACCGCATTTAATGCGCACGAAAAACAAGCGCAACACTTAATGAACGAAAAGCTTGCATTGCCTGCTTATGAGCAGGTACTAAAAGCAGCACATACATTCAATCTGCTCGATGCGCGTGGTGCTATTTCCGTCACCGAGCGAGCAGCTTATATTGGTCGTATTCGTAACTTAGCGCGTAGTGTTGCAGCGAGCTATCTTGATAGTCGCGCCCGCTTAGGCTTCCCTATGGCACCAAAAGATTGGGCGGAGGAAGTCCTTGC
>JBFIDU010000204.1:0-3585 GCA_041603755.1 Methylophilaceae bacterium | reverse complement strand
TTGCAACGAGTCTAGATTGTTGAAGCTCAAACAGTAATTGTTTGCCGCTGATGGATGCTTCTTTGTTACAACGACTTTGCGAAAGGCGAAAAATATTTTTATATTTTTATTGTAAAGTGATGCAGCGTTTCATTGTGATTGTAGTGCCTTTGACGTAAAATAACATCCCGTCTGCAATAATTCTTATAAAGCCTTTTCATGACCAAATATGTATTTGTAACCGGCGGTGTTGTTTCTTCTTTAGGAAAAGGCATTGCGGCGGCGAGCCTTGGCGCCATTCTTGAGTCGCGTGGGATTAAAGTCACCATGCTAAAGTTAGACCCTTACATCAATGTTGACCCTGGCACTATGTCACCGTTTCAACACGGCGAAGTATTTGTCACGGATGATGGAACAGAAACCGACTTAGACTTAGGCCATTACGAGCGTTTTATCAGTGCGCGTATGGCAAAAAGCAATAATTTCACCACCGGTCAAATTTACGAGACCGTGATTAAAAAAGAACGCCGTGGCGAGTATTTAGGTAAAACGGTTCAGGTTATTCCCCATATCACCGATGAGATAAAAGCACATATAAAAGAAGGTGCAAAAGGTGCAGATGTTGCTATCGTTGAGGTTGGCGGCACAGTGGGTGATATTGAGTCATTGCCATTTTTAGAAGCCATTCGACAAATGGGTTTTGAAGAAGGCCGTACTAATACCTGCTATGTGCATTTAACGCTATTACCTTGGATTCCAACAGCTGGTGAACTCAAAACCAAGCCAACGCAGCACTCGGTCAAAGAGTTGCGTGAAATCGGTATTCAACCAGATATATTGTTATGCCGTGCTGAACGTGAAATCCCTGAAGACGAACGCAGAAAAATTGCATTATTTACCAACGTGGCATTTGAAGCTGTTATTAGTGCAATAGACGCAGAGTCTATCTATCAAATTCCATTACTGCTACATGATCAAATGATGGACGAAATTGTTTGCCATAAACTTGGCATACTGGCTAAAGCAGCCAATTTGACCGAATGGAAGAAAATTACCAACGCCTTAGCGAACCCACAACATGAAGTCGATATTGCCTTTGTTGGTAAGTATGTTGACTTAACAGAGTCATACAAATCGCTTACTGAAGCCTTGATACATGCAGGTATTCATACCAATGCAAAAGTAAATATTCACTTTATTGACAGTGAAGAAGTTGAAAAAACTGGAACAGATGCACTGAAAGCAATGCATGCTATTTTAATACCAGGTGGTTTTGGGAAACGTGGTACCGAGGGTAAGATTAAAACAATTCAGTATGCGCGCGAGAACAAAATTCCATATTTAGGAATTTGTTTAGGCATGCAGTTGGCGGTGATTGAGTATGCACGCAATGTAGCAGGTTTAAAAGATGCAAACAGTACTGAGTTTGACCCTGACGCTGAGCACAAGTTAGTTGGTTTAATCGAAGAGTGGAAAGATGCTTCTGGTAAAATTGAAAAACGTGACGCACATTCTGACTTGGGTGGCACGATGCGACTTGGAGCACAATCTTGCCCTGTAGAGCAAAATACCAAAGCAGCAGCAATTTATGGTGCACAAGTAACAGAGCGACATAGACATCGCTATGAAGTTAACAATCACTATGTGGAACAGCTGAAAAAAGCTGGTTTAGTTATCTCTGCACGCACGCCATCTGAGGATTTGTGTGAGATGATTGAGTTACCTGAGTCAATTCATCCATGGTTTGTCGCCTGTCAGTTCCACCCAGAGTTCACCTCTAATCCGCGTGCGGGCCATCCACTTTTTACTGCTTATGTAAATGCGGCACTCAACTATAAAGGTCAACAATAAATGAAGTTATGTGGTTTTGAAGTAGGGATACATCAACCTTTGTTTTTAATTGCAGGACCATGCGTCATTGAGTCACGTGAGTTCGCCATTGAAACGGCAGGGCAATTAAAAGAGATTGCAGAGCGTATAGGCATCCCTTTTATTTACAAGTCATCTTATGATAAAGCGAATCGCAGTTCTACCAAGACATTCCGTGGCTTTGGCATGGAAGAGGGTTTAAGAATTTTAGACGAAGTAAAAAGCCAAATTGGTGTGCCTGTGCTGACTGACGTACATACTGAAGAGCAGGTGCCACATGTAGCAGCAGTTGTAGACGTTCTGCAAACACCAGCTTTTTTATGTCGACAAACCGATTTTATAATTGCCTGTGCAAAATCAGGTAAACCTGTGAACATTAAAAAAGGGCAGTTTTTAGCGCCACACGATATGCTGCAAGTGGTCAATAAAGCAAAAGAAGCTAATGGTGGTGCAGACAACATAATGGTTTGTGAACGCGGCGCATCTTTTGGCTATAACACGCTTGTTTCAGACATGCGTGGTTTGGCTATCATGCGTGAGACCAACTGCCCTGTTGTGTTTGATGCCACACACTCTGTACAGCAGCCAGGCGGACAAGGTGATAAAAGCGGTGGACAACGTGAACATGTGCCTGTTTTAGCGCGGGCTGCAATAGCCAGCGGCGTTGCTGGTATTTTTATGGAAACGCATCCTGATCCAGCAAAAGCTTTGTCGGATGGACCGAACGCATGGCCACTGGATAAAATGGAAGACTTGTTACATGTTTTAGTTGATATAGACAACCTCGTTAAAAAAGCTGGGTTTGCAGAAATGACGCTATAAACAAACTCATAGCATTTTAGAATTAAACGCATATTATTACTATTAAGAAACTATTAAAGGAAAAAAGATGAGCGCTATTGTAGATGTTATTGCCCGCGAGATTATGGATTCACGCGGAAACCCTACCATTGAAGCAGATGTGTTACTGGAAAGTGGCATCATTGGACGAGCAGCAGTACCATCTGGCGCATCTACAGGTACAAAAGAAGCAGTAGAGCTTCGTGACGGTGATAAAGGTCGCTACTTAGGTAAAGGCGTGTTGCAAGCTGTTGAAAATGTGAATACTGAAATTACAGAAGCGATTATTGGCCTGGATTGTGAAGAGCAAAGTTTTATAGATAAAACATTAATTGAGCTTGATGGCACAGACAATAAAGACCGTTTAGGTGCAAACGCGATTCTTGCCGTATCTATGGCTTGTGCACGTGCTGCGGCGGAAGAAAGCGGTTTACCTCTTTATCGTTATTTAGGTGGTTCTGGCATGATGCAATTGCCAACACCGATGATGAATATTATTAATGGTGGTGAGCATGCAGACAACTCAGTCGATATTCAAGAGTTTATGATTATTCCTGCCGGCTTACCTACTTTCCGTGAAGCATTGCGCTGTGGTGCAGAAGTTTTCCACCAATTGAAAAAAACATTAGCTGCTAAAGGCTTGGCCACAACTGTTGGTGATGAAGGTGGCTTTGCACCTGATTTACCTTCTAATGAAGCAGCGTTACAGCTGATCATGGAAGCGATTACTGCAGCTGGATATGAGCCAGGCAAAGATGTATATCTCGGTTTAGAC
Source organism: Methylophilaceae bacterium (assembly GCA_041603755.1). Lineage (GTDB taxonomy): Bacteria > Pseudomonadota > Gammaproteobacteria > Burkholderiales > Methylophilaceae. The sequence continues at coordinate 122 of JBFIDU010000204.1, read as the reverse complement.
TGTGCAAGTAGTGAGTTTTATAAAGATGGGCAATATGTACTTGCATCTGAGGGGGCTTCTCTATCTTCAGCACAATTTTGTGACTATCTAGCCACGTTATGTGACAAATATCCTATTATCAG
>JBFIDU010000203.1:0-3616 GCA_041603755.1 Methylophilaceae bacterium | reverse complement strand
GCAAGCCCTGTTATCTGTGTAAATGCTTTCATTAATTCTCTCCTCGCATTAAACGTTACGTACGTCAACAAAATGACCAGCAATCGCTGCTGCGGCTGCCATTGCCGGACTGACTAAATGGGTACGACCACCTGGGCCTTGACGACCCTCAAAGTTTCGGTTTGAAGTTGAAGCGCAACGCTCCCCTGCACTTAAGCGATCAGCATTCATGGCTAGACACATCGAGCAACCTGGCTCACGCCACTCAAAACCTGCTTCGATAAAAATTTTATCTAAGCCTTCTTCTTCAGCTTGGCGTTTTACAATACCAGAGCCTGGTACTACCATTGCCACCTCGATATTACTGGCAACTTTTTTTCCCTTAGCTACGGCTGCTGCTGCACGTAAATCTTCAATACGCGAATTAGTACAAGAGCCAATGAAAATTTTGTCTAGTTTGATATCTGAAATTGGCGTGTTTGCAGCTAGACCCATATATTTTAATGCATTTTCAATACTTGTTCGCTTAACGGCATCTTTCTCTTTAGCTGGATCAGGTACACTAGCGCCAATTGGCAACACCTGTTCTGGCGAGGTTCCCCAAGTCACTTGTGGTTGAATATCAGCACCATTTAATTCAATGACTGCGTCAAACTTAGCATCTGCATCTGAATGCAAGGTATTCCAATATGCAACAGCTTGGTCCCATTGTTCGGCTTTAGGCGCGTATTGGCGACCCTTCAAATAAGCAGCTGTTTTTGCATCAGGGGCCATAATGCCTGCACGCGCACCGGCTTCAATTGCCATATTGCAAATGGTCATGCGACCTTCCATGCTTAAGTCGCTAATCACATCGCCAGCAAACTCAATCGCATAACCCGTTCCACCAGCAGTACCTGTAACGCCAATAATCGCTAATGCTACATCTTTAGCAGTAATACCCATACCTAATTTGCCATTTACTTTGACCAGCATGTTTTTTGATTTTTTGGCAATTAGGGTCTGGGTTGCTAATACATGCTCTACTTCTGAAGTCCCAATACCATGTGCTAACGCACCAAACGCACCATGTGTCGAGGTATGGCTATCACCGCATACCACTGTCATGCCTGGTAAAGTCGTACCATGCTCAGGGCCAATCACGTGAATAATGCCTTGATTTTTGTCCTTAAATGGGAAATAAACCAAAGAGCCAAACTCTTTCATGTTTTTATCTAAGGTATCCACTTGCAACTTAGAGACTGGATCTTCAATGCCTTTATCCCAATCTTTTGTTGGCGTATTGTGGTCAGGGTTCGCTACAATAGAACTATTGCGCCATGGCTTGCGGCCAGCAAGACGTAAACCTTCAAACGCTTGCGGGCTTGTGACTTCATGTACTAAGTGACGGTCAATGTAAATTAGGCTTGTACCATCCTCTTCTTGATGGACAAGATGAGAGTCCCATAATTTATCGTAAAGTGTTTTTCCAGCCATAACTGCTCCTTGTAATCGTCATTATTATGATGATATTTAAATAACTCCGTCATGATAACGACATTCTAATACCCTAACAAGAATATAGATTATACTAGTACAATAGGTAATAGCTTAACAATTTTTAGTTAAGGCTTAATCCAAATAGAAAAACGAGATAATGGAAAATAAAGACAAGTCAGAGAAACGACGCAAAGAGTTAGGTGAGTTTTTACAAGCCATCCGCAAGCGTGGCTCACCAGAAGCATTTGGTTTCCCTGCTGGCCCAAGAAGACGAATAAAGGGATTACGTCGCGAAGAAGTCGCACAATTAGCTGGCATTAGCACAACTTGGTATACCTGGATTGAACAAGGTAGAGATATTAGTATGTCTACTGATGCTGTATTAAGGCTAGCACAAGCACTAAAACTCACAAGAACCGAGCGCGCATACTTATTCGATCTAGCAGGCAGGCGCGATCCGCAAGGTTATATACAAGAAGAAGATTTAGCTTCTGCCACACTCACAGATTTATTATCCAATATCCAGATACCTGCATATATATTAGGCAGCACTTGGAATGTGTTAGCTTGGAACCCAGAAGCTGAAGCATTATTTTATGATTGGTTTACCCATGAAAGCCCAATTGCACCAAATTTATTAAGACTGGTTTTTACTCACAAAAATGCTAAAACGTTTATTGTCGACTGGGAGACTAGAAGTCGTCGGTTAGTGGCGGAATTCCGGGCAGATTGCAGAAGCCGATTGGATGAACCTGAGCTACAGTCACTGGTAAATGAACTATCGCAAGCAAGTAATGCTTTTGAACAGTTTTGGAAACAGCACGATGTACTTCAACGTCAAGGAGGATTAAGAGAGTTCAATCATCCAACCCAGGGTTTACTGCGTTACCAACAAGTAACCATGCGGCCAGTTGATCAAGAACAATTGAAGCTAGTATTGCTCTCACCTACGAGCAACGTCACGTCAAAATAATATTAATTGACAACGTTGTTAATGCATTAAGAGAAATCATGCATTAACTTATATTCAACAGCATCTTGTAATGCAATCCAAGAAGCTTCAGTAATATCAGTTGATACACCAATCGTATTCCAGCTTTTATGCTGGTCAGATGACTCTATAATTACGCGTACCTTGGCGGCTGTAGCGAGATTAGAGTCAAGTACACGTACTTTGTAATCCGTTAGTTTGACATCTTTTATAACAGGATATTTATCTCGTAATGCATTACGCATAGCTTTATCAAGCGCATCAACTGGGCCATCGCCCTCTGCTCTCGCATTAATGCGTTGATTATCGACTAAGAATGATATGCTCGCTTGTGAATTAATACCATTTTTGGCAGGCTCATGTATGTCAATATGATAGTTTTCCAATTTGAAAAAAGTGCGATGTTTACCAAGTAACTTACGTACACGGACATCAAAAGAATGCTCAGCATTTTCAAATTGATAACCCTCATGTTCTAGCATTTTTAAATGTTCAAGCACACGTTTAGTAGTCTCAGACTCTTTCGTCAAACTAGGGTCAATCATTTGAAGTTTAGCCAATAATGCGCTTCGTCCAGCCACTTCTGAAACCAATGTATGCCTTGAATTACCTACTTGTTCAGGGTTGATGTGTTCATAGGATATTGGGTTCTTATTAACAGCATCAATGTGCATACCACCTTTATGAGCAAATGCATCGTTACCGACATAAGGCGCTTTATCGTTAAATGGCACACTTGCAGTCTCACTAATAAATCGTGAAACATTGGTTAAGTTGCGCATTTGCACTGGTGGGATACAATCAATGCCCAATTTAAGCTGAAGATTAGGAATAATTGAGGTCAAATTGGCATTACCACAACGCTCCCCAATGCCATTGATAGTACCCTGCACTTGTGTCGCGCCAGCCTTAACAGCAGCGATAGAATTTGCGACAGCCATTTCGCAGTCATTATGACAATGAATACCTACTTCTGCTTTAAAACGCTCAACCACAAGCTTTGTCAGTTGAAAAACATCTTCTGGAAATGTGCCCCCATTTGTATCGCATAAGCAAAGCACATCAGCACCTGCATTTGCCGCTGCTTCAAGTGTCTGCATTGCATAGTCAGGATTTGCTTTGTAACCATCAAAAAAATGCTCAGCATCAAACACTACCTCTTTACCT
>JBFIDU010000202.1:0-3620 GCA_041603755.1 Methylophilaceae bacterium | reverse complement strand
GCAGGGAAATAAGCGCTTTTGAAACGTTCTGGGTCACCGTAAATGGTGCGAATCATAGAAGGCCAAGGCTTTTTAATGACTAGTAATCCACCTTCACCCCAGGGCACGTCATGACCTGTCTCATCCACGACATCAATCGCGATACCGGGGAAAGGCAGGGTGCATGATCCAGGGACTAGTGCAGTTGCACCAGGTAGCGGGGTAATCACATGGCCGCCTGTTTCCGTTTGCCAGAAGGTATCAACAATGGGACATTTTTCGCCACCAACTTCTTTGTAATACCATATCCAAGCTTCTGGATTAATAGGTTCGCCGACGGTGCCAAGTAGCCTTAAACTCGATAAATCATACTTGCTTGGGTGCGTTTCTGGATTTGTCTCACCAGCTTTAATTAATGAACGTATTGCTGTAGGTGCAGTATAAAAAATTGAGACTTTATGTTTCTGAATCATGTCCCAAAAGCGGCCAGCATTAGGGTAGGTAGGAATGCCTTCAAATACAATTTGTGTTGTGCCCATTGCCATCGGACCATAGGTTACATAACTGTGGCCCGTAATCCATCCCACATCAGCAGTACACCAGTAGACATCTTCAGGTTTAATGTCAAAGGTCCAGCGCATCGTATTCATTGCATGTAATAAGTAGCCAGCAGAACTATGTTGAACGCCTTTTGGCTTGCCTGTAGAACCCGAGGTGTACAAAATAAACAGTGGATGTTCAGCGCTCACCATGACTGGATCACACTCATTGGCCTGACCATCAATTAAATCGTGCCACCATATGTCATTGGCATTCCAGTTGACAGGCTCATCTGTTTTTTTCAGAACTACGACATTGTTAATGCATTCGCAACCACCCATAGCAAGACCTTCATCAACTGCTTTTTTCAGCGGCAGCGTTTTGCCGCCTCTAAACTGATAGTCTGCCGTAATAACTGCAGATGCCCCAGCATCAATAATGCGCTCATTAAGACTTTTTGCAGAAAACCCACCAAATACCACAGAGTGAATGAGCCCTAAGCGCGCACAGGCTTGCATCGCAACAACTGCCTCTATGCCCATCGGTAAATAGATAATGACGCGGTCTCCGACCTTTAGGTTAAGTGTCTTAAGACCATTTGCAAAGGTGCAAACCTGATGATACAAATCTTTGTATGTAACCGTTTTGACTTCGCCGTTATCGGCTTCAAAGATAATTGCTACTTTATTGGGAATGGTTTTTAGGTGCCGGTCTAGACAGTTGGCAGAAACATTAAGCTCTCCATCCTCAAACCATTTGTAAAATGGTGCATTGTCATCATTAAGTGTTTTTGTAAAAGGTTTATGCCAAACGATGAGTTCGCGTGCAAGTTTTGCCCAAAAACCTTCGTAATCATCTTCTGCTTCTTTGCATAATGTATTATAGACAACCATGCTTGGGACAGCTGCAGTTTGCTGGAATGTGGTTGAAGGTTTAAAAATGCGATTTTCGTGCAAGACTGACTCAATGGACATGCTAAACTCCCAAAATAGATGTAATAAATGTTTTTATTATTAAATTCGTTCACTAAGATATTACCGCAAAAACAGTATGTCAATAGTACAAACATGCGCAAACGGCGCCACAATTAGCCAATTACAAGAAACTTACCTGTTAAAAGTTGAGGCATGCAGCCCTTTTTTAACTAGGCTTTTGTCTAATGATCAGGAGTTGCTAGCCGATTTGCTAGATAACTGTGAGTTTTCATATCAATTAGATGAAATGCAAGCATATCTTGAAAAATATGAAATTAAGGATGAAGAAAATTTAAAAAAAGTTTTGCGCAAGCTAAGGCAACGTGTACTTGCACGTATTGTTTTGCGTGATTTAAATGGATTAGCTGACTTTCAGGAGGTTGTTAAAACAATCAGCAATTTTGCTGATTTTTGTATTAATAAATCAGTTGAATATTTAAGTGCTTGGCAAGAAAAGCACTATGGCGAGCCGGTAGATCAGGATGGAAACAAACAGTCATTAATTGTAATTGGGATGGGCAAACTCGGGGGCAGGGAGCTCAATGTCTCATCAGACATCGACCTGATTTTTGCTTACTCGCAATCTGGGCATACAAATGGTGAAAATAGCATCAGCAATCAAGATTATTTTGTCAAACTTGGTAAGAAGTTTATTGCAGTGCTTGATGATATTACTGAAGATGGATTTGTGTTTCGCGTTGATATGAGGCTTAGGCCGTTCGGTAGCGAAGGTGCTTTAGTGTCTAATCTGGATGCACTTGAAGCATACTATCAAAACAATGGGCGTGAATGGGAACGATATGCCTGGATAAAAGGAAGAGAAATTACTGGCGGCAGTCTCGTTTCTTCACTACTTAAGCCATTTGTTTATCGTAAATACCTTGATTATGGCGCATTTGCTAGTATGCGTGATCTAAAAGTGCAAATTCAGCGTGAAGTCAATGTGCGAAATGCAAAAACCAGTGGCGGGCAAGATAATATCAAGCTCGGCAAGGGAGGGATCAGGGAAATAGAGTTTATTGCCCAGGTCTTTCAACTTATTCGCGGTGGTCAAGAACCTGACTTACAAATTCGGCCAACGCTAGAAGTGTTGCATTTAATCAAAGCAAAACAATTGTTGTCAAAAGAGACGGTGAATCAACTCAGTGAGGCATATGTTTTTTTAAGAAGCTTAGAGCACCGCTTGATGTATGTGGAGGATGCACAGACCCAAGATTTGCCAAAAACCGAAGAAGCGCAAAGTCGTATCGCCGCAGCAATGAATTTTGATAGCTGGCAAGCATTATTAAACAAACTTAATCATTACAGGGATTTCGTACAGGGTCAGTTTGATCAAACCTTCAGTGTAAAAAGTAAGTCTCACAATGTGATGGATATCGAACAGGAAAAATCTTTATCTACAGCAAAACTTATCTGGGATGGTGGATTGCCGCAGGATGAAAGTATTGCCGTGCTGACTGATATGGGCTACGACAAGCCTGAGGATACACTGAATCAAATTCAACAACTGCATCAAGGACATCGCTATAAACAACTTCCAGAACTTAGCAGACAACGTTTCAATCGCTTGCTACCATTGTTAATTGAAGTTGCAAGCCACGAAAAAAATGCAGATATCGCGTTAATGCGCACGATGGATTTTGTTGAGGCAGTCTGTCGACGTGCAAGTTATTTGGCGATGATGTCTGAATACCCAGATGCGTTACGCTTGGTGGTGCGGTTATGCGCAGCTAGTGCATGGTGCGCACAGTATCTGATTAAGCATCCGATTGTACTCGATGAGCTGTTAGATGAAGTGACGCTATATGCAGAACCAGATTTTGCTGCAATGCGAGCTGAGCTTTCTGCAACCATGGAAGCGTTGCATGGAGATACGGAACAACAAATGGATGCCATGCGACACTTCCAGCATGCAACCGCATTCCGATTTGCTGCTCAGGATATTGCAGGCAAATTACCGCTGGAGAAATTATCTGATCAGCTCAGCGCACTAGCTGACTTAATTATCGATGTGTCGATTAAAACGATATGGGCATCATTCAAACATAAACACATTGAAGTACCAAAATTTGCGGTGATTGGCTATGGAAAGTTAGGTGGTAAAGAGCTCGGTTATGCCTCTGATCT
>JBFIDU010000201.1:0-3648 GCA_041603755.1 Methylophilaceae bacterium | reverse complement strand
GAGTACGCCCTGTATTGCTGCTGCATCTAATCCAGTAGGGACTAGCAAAGTTTCATTTGCGGTGTCGAAATGATGTGCTTTTTGTAAAATCGTTTGATCTATTTTCATAACTATAACTATACGCTTACTCTGTAAAGTCGTAATTAAGTATATTCTTTAAATATAAGCGTAAGTACCATTAAACCGACTTGATTGTTTTGTGTTTAAGTGCTGGTAAGCTTTTGCGTAAACTTTCCTGATAATGGCGATTGATACTAGCCATAACGACACCAGAACCACGTGGCAGTCTGTCGAGTACCACACCCCATGGGTCTACAATCATACTATTCCCATGCGTTTCTCTTCCTGATAGGTGATAGCCACCTTGTGCTGGCGCTATAACGTAACATAGGTTTTCAATAGCGCGTGCGCGAACCAAGGTTTCCCAATGGGCTTTACCAGTTGTGTCTGTAAATGCTGAGGGAACGACGATGATATCAACTTCACCCATCGCGCGATAAAGCTCAGGGAATCTGAGGTCATAGCAAGTGGAAAGGCCAATTTTACCGTATGGGGTGTCAACGACTATAATTTGATTGCCTGGCTCTATGGTATTTTCTTCATGATAGTGTTCTATACCGAGGTCAAGACCAAACAAGTGTATCTTGTCGTAGCGTGCAATCTGATCACCTTTTTCATTGAATACCAGGCAACTATTACGTACTTTATTGGGGTCTTTGCTCACAAGAGGGACGGTACCGCCAATCAATAAGATTTTATGCTTCTTCGCCATCTTTGATAGAAAACGTTGAATCGGACCATCGCCTTCTTTTTCCCGCACGCCGACTTTGTCTGTGTCGTGTACGCCTACAATGCAGAAGTATTCAGGTAAAACAACAATCTTAGCACCTTGTTCGGCTGCAATTTTAATCAGTCGCTCGGCTTCAATTAAATTAGAAGATACACTTGGACTTGAGGCCATTTGAATGCCTGCTACTTTAATCATATTGCTTGTTTTCTGGTTTGTTTTCTTTGATGGCATAGTCGTTTTACTGAGCGTTTAATGGTGAAGGAGAAGGTTTCTTTGTTTCGTTTTCTTTTGTCGCGCCAACTTCAACTGGCTTATCCCATGTGCCAGTGATCACATATTCACTTTGGGCGATTTTGTTTAATGGATCTTTCAATATTTTTTGTGCGACAAACGCTGCCGCACCAGCGATTGGACCACCAGCTAGCGCTGCCAATGAGAGCGTGTCGCTGATATGTGGCACTACTTTTACTCTAAGATTTTGCGTTTCATTATTTAGGTTGATATCGCCTTTAATCTCGGTTTCTGCAGCTGGTCCCGTCATAAAAAAATCATCGCTGTGCATAACGCCATTTTCAATTTTAGCCGTTGCTTTTATCACATCGAATGCAAAACCTTCGCTGAATAAATCACGAAAATCCAGACTTAAACGTCTCGGCAAACTTTGTAAGGTCAACAAACCAAGCAATCTACCCACACCGGGTTGTATTTTTATTACCTGGCCTTTAGAAGCACCTAAAGTAAATGAGCCATTTAGTCCATCTTTTTTAAATTGATGCGGACTTCCTGGCCATTGCAACTTACCTGAAATGAGGGCTACACCACCTTTTATGGTATCTGGTTGACCAAATCGCTTCAATGTTTTACCAATATCATTAGCAGCAAGAGAAAACTCTAAATTAGTATTAGGATTTCTGGTCCAATTGTGCCATCGACCTTCAGCAAGCAAAACATCGTCTGGATTGCTGATTTTTAACTGTTCAATCACCCAGTCGTCGTTCATTTCAAAAGCTTTCAGTTCCAACATACCAAGCTGCTTTTCACCGAGTTTAAAGTCCTCTGCTTGAATATCGAGTGCAGGATATTTTTTATTTAATCTTTTTATCTCTTGCTCTTTTGTTTTGTCTTCTTCCTTAATGTTGCTGGCTGGTATATGTAATTTTTTTAGTTTAGCAATGATTTTGCCTGCTTCTTCAGTATTTTTTGCGGCATACCATTCAACATTTCCAGCTATTTCCTGACTATTAATATTGAGCTGTAAGTAATTGCTCTTTGGCCTTGAGTCAATGCTAATTGCGTTCAAGGTGCGATTGAAAATCTCTAGCTGTCTAATAGAGATATTGGCGGTATCAATTTTGAAAGAGCTTGATGGCTTATCGGTGTTTGCCGTTTTTTGGTCAGATGCGTTGGCTAAATCCATCCATTCATCTGCATTGATGTAATCGAACTCGCCATTTAAAGTCAAGCCAGCTTCGTTAGGTAACTTAGCTGAGGTGTTAATTGCAATATTTCCACGATCAAACATTAAGTTGCCATTTTTTTCATTACGTTGAAAAAGCGCAGAAACGGCGTTGTTATAATTCACTTCAATCTGATCTTGCGTAGGGGTGGATTGTGCCTTTGTAACGGCTAGCTTAGCCACTTGTTCGCTACTTTTTCCAATTGGTGCAGGTAAATTTATAGCAAGACCTTTTAAATCTGAGTGCACATGCATATTCATAACTGGTTTTTTAATTGCAATGTCTGCAGACCAGTTCGTGCTACCTTTAAGAGCTTGTGTAAACATGTTTGATGCAAAGTCCTTGATGCCAGTATCCGTGACAGTACCATTAGCAGCAATATTAATCGTTTGGTCAGATGCTGTATTTAGGTTGAATTGTACAGGGCCTCCTAAGATTTCAGCTTGAATACGTTCTGCATTGATACCAGATTGGTCAAAATTAAGTTGACCAGCCAGGTTGCTGATTTCAGGCAAACCCATTCGTTCATTGGCGAACATTAAGCCATTTTGAATAGTGTACTGACCTTTATAGGTGGCAGCCTCAATATTGTTTAATGGGATGTTTAAGTTTAAATTAAGTTTACCAGTGCCAGCTGTTTTTAAATCATCCGTAAAGCCTAGTGTTACCTCTTTAACTGGACTGTTGTTAATGAAATCAATACCATCCGCTGTAGGGCCTTCAGCAATACCTTCGACAATGAGCGTCTGATTATTTTTTCCATAGGTATTCAGCTCGGGGATGGTTACTCTTCCTTTGGTAATTTTTATGCCATAGATATTACCTCTGTCAGCATTCAGTTCCATGCTATTGCCTTCAAATAGCATATCTAAACCCACCCCTTGAATTTTCGGCCAGCTTTTCCCATACTCCAATACAGCATCACTTATTCTGGCAGTGACTTTAAAAATACCTAGATCTGGGTCTGGCATATTTTGTTTATCAACATATGGGAAATCATCCAGATGACCTTTAACGGTAAGTCGAATATCATTTGCTTTGCCAGCTAAAATCGAGCTGTCAAGCCAATCCATCGTGTCTTTGCCCATAATCAATGGGTAATAAAAGGGTGCAAACTTGGCGTTGCCTTCGTCAAATTTACCGTTAATGTCTATATAACCACCTTTTGTGCCACTCATGTCATAGCTTGCATTTACAGTGCCGTGAATGTGCTCATTTGAAAGTTTAATATTGTTTGCGACGATTTTGAGTCGATCTTTATTAGACCAAGTGACTTTGCCAGTAAGCGTTTTCAATGGAACAGGCCAGCGTAGAATGTCAGCCAGATCAATAGCTGCATTTCGAGAATCTAAAATAATTGTTCCATAATCTTCATTGGCATCAATTTGACCACTTAATTGT
>JBFIDU010000200.1:0-3648 GCA_041603755.1 Methylophilaceae bacterium | reverse complement strand
GCTGTGAGTGGGACTCTTTTGAAGCTTGGCGTGATTTTGTAGCGAAGCCAGAAAACTCACCAGAGCAACTTGAAAAAGATTTAGGAGTTAAAGCAGAAAAAGTACGTGAAGCGGCGCGGCTATTTGCGACAGGCGGAAATGCTGCTATCTACTATGGTCTTGGCGTAACAGAGCATAGTCAGGGCTCCACAACAGTTATGGGTATTGCTAACTTAGCCATGGCGACAGGAAATGTGGGACGTGAAGGGGTTGGTGTAAATCCGTTGCGTGGCCAAAATAATGTACAAGGTTCATGTGATATGGGCTCTATGCCGCATGAGTTTCCTGGCTACCGTCACGTTGAAGATGATGAGGCGCGTACAGAATTTGAGCAAGCATGGGGTGTGAAGTTAAGTACGGACCCTGGATTACGTATACCAAATATGTTGGATTTGGCAGCAGAAGGTAGCTTTAAAGCATTATATTGCGTGGGAGAAGATATTGCGCAATCTGACCCAGATACTCAACATGTGACCCATGCATTAGAAAGTATGGAGTGCGTTATCGTACAAGATTTGTTCTTAAACGAAACAGCTATGTATGCACATGTATTTTTCCCAGGCGCATCGTTCTTGGAAAAAAATGGTACCTTTACCAACGCAGAACGTCGCATTTCTCCAGTGCGCCGTGTCATGACACCTAAGAATGGTATGGAAGACTGGGAAATTACAGCTAAGTTATCTACTGCGCTTGGTTATGAAATGCGTTATCAGCATGCGAGCGACATCATGGATGAGATTGCTGCACTTACACCCACATTCAAAGGCGTCAGCTTTAAAAAACTAGACGAGCTTGGCAGTATTCAGTGGCCATGCAATGATGAGGCGCCTGCAGGTACGCCTACTATGCATGTTGACGAATTTGTGCGAGGGAAAGGTAAGTTTTATATTACACAATATGTCCCGACGGATGAGAAGGTCAATGCAAAATACCCACTGATACTGACAACTGGACGGATTCTTACACAATATAATGTAGGGGCACAGTCAAGAAGAACGCCGAATGTGGCTTGGCATAAAGAAGATTTAATTGAAATCCATCCGCATGATGCAGAGGAAAGAGGCGTGCAAGATGGAGATTGGGTTGGCATTAGCAGTCGATCTGGACAAACCGTTTTGCGTGCCAAAATTACAGAACGCGTACAGCCTGGTGTTGTTTACACGACGTTCCACCATCCAGAGTCTGGTGCCAATGTGATTACCACTGATAACTCCGACTGGGCAACAAACTGCCCAGAGTATAAAGTAACAGCTGTGCAGGTATCAAAAGTCAATCAACTTTCAGAATGGCAAAAGGAATATAAAGACTTTAGTAAAGAGCAAATTGAATTGACAGGTGTGTTGCCAAGTAGACCAGCAGTGATTGAATAATGTATTCATGAAAAAATGGTTTGCACAGAATCCACATGCAGTTGGGCAATATAACGTTAGTCGGTTGCAAGCAGATAGGCAACTCATCAAAGTTACTGATCAGCTAGCTGAAGAAGTGCCTATTGCTTTGGTTTATAACGGTGTTTCACATGCCGTTATGTTGGCGAGTCCGCAAGATTTGGAAGACTTTGCCCTAGGGTTTTCAATTACCGAAAGCATTTTGCAGGACAAAGGAGAACTTTATGATGTTGAAGTCAAGCAACACGAGCAAGGCATTGAATTGCACTTAAATATTGCCACAGAGCGATTTATGCAATTAAAAGAACGTAGACGCAGCATGGCTGGCAGAACAGGTTGTGGTCTTTGTGGGACAGAGAGCTTATCACAAGTTTTTCATTTACCAGCTTCTGGCAGTGGCAACGGTAAGCCACAAAATACGCTTGATATTGATAGTGTTTTTAGAGCGCATCATGATATACAAGCCAAGCAGGTGATGCAGAAAACAACCGGAGCAACACACGCGTGCGCATGGGCAGATGATACGGGCGCCATCCAATTTCTGCGGGAAGATGTAGGAAGACACAATGCGCTAGATAAATTATTAGGTGCACTATGCAAAGCGAATGTAAGTGGTGGGTTTGTGCTGACAACCAGCCGTGCCAGCTATGAGATGGTGCAAAAAATAATTATGGCTGGTTTTGATATATTGGCGGCAATTTCAGCACCAACTGGTTTAGCAGTCAGGATTGCTGAAGCGTATGGCGTTACACTGCTTGGGTTTGTGAGAGAGCAGCAGTTTGTTGCTTATACACATGTGAATAGAATTATTGAATATACGGAATAATAATATGGATATTGAAAAATTAATTAAGATGGCCAATCAGATAGGGGACTTTTTCGAAGCGAATCCCGATGAAGAAGAAGCAAAAAAAGAAATTGCTAGCCATTTACATAAGTTTTGGAACTCTGTGATGATAAAGTCAATTGTTACGCATGTAAAAGACAAACAAGGTGCAGGGCTCCACCCGAAAGTGATTGACGCCATTCAGCAACATATTGCTTAGTAACCCGAATAGCCGCTCTTTAGATTATTGTATTTGTTGAAAAAGGCGGAATGATTCTTTACGTTCGCTAATACGCTTGCCCTCCCAAACCTGCTCCCAGTCACCACCCAGATTTACTTTTTTCGGCGTACGTTCATCTTGAATTAAAAATAAATCACAATCAACGTGCTGCCCACTTTGTTTGGGATAAGTTTTGATATCGGCATAGTAGTATAGTAAGTCACGCTGAGCACTACCTACATTTTCGCTATTGATGCATGTGTATTGTGTAGGTAGCGATTTTTTTAAGCTAGTAAATACATCACCATAGCTACGTGCAGAATCTATCATTGGTAGCCACAAGGTCATCAGGAGTGTCCAAACAAACGTCATTCCAATAGCCCAATTTGTTGCAGCAGAGCGATTTGAGTACTTGGAACGAAAAGCTGCAAATAAGAAAATAAGTGTCATTGCAGAAGCAACACTAAAAGCAACGATATTGAAGTCAATTCTTGTTAACCCAGATAAGAAAATGAGACGCTCTTTTAGCTTAGCTGGATTTCCAGTCATCATGGCGCCCCAGCCAAGCCAAACTAAAAATCCTAAAAAACCGAACAGAATCAGGCCAAACCAGTTGAGAGCACCAGCAGCACCACGTTTCAATGTTTCTATACTGCCTCCAGCAACTGCCGTCAGCGGGATCAGCAATGGCATAGCATAGATGTCTTTGCTTTCGCCATAAAGTCCCAGAATTAGGAATGTGATGCAGAAAAAAGTGATGCTCAGTTGAAATTTACGCTCATAAAGCAGGTCATTGCGGAAACGCCAAATGGCCCAAACTGCCAATGGCAATGAGGGCCATGCGTACCATAGAAGCAAGTTGGAAAAATAGAGGAACAAGTTTTCATCTGCGGTAATCATTGATTTTGACCACCATGTATTCAACAATGATGGTTCATTGTTTAAGCAAAGCAATACCCAGCTTACAATCATGCTGCTTGCAATTAGCAGCGAGATGCTAATTAGTTTGCCATAGCTACGGTTACGCCAATCGTTAAATAGGCAAGGCAATGTTAAGCTGGTGAGTAGTAAAATGCTAAGCGGTAATATGCCATTGGATAAAAAGGCAACAGCCATGCCTAGACCTAAAAAAACACTTGCTCTGTATGGGCGTCTTTGTGCAAGCGCTAGTGCAT
>JBFIDU010000199.1:0-3649 GCA_041603755.1 Methylophilaceae bacterium | reverse complement strand
TTGGACTGCACGTGAGTTCATGTCTGCACTAAACTCTTGATCTCTAAAAACAGTTAACCCTTCTTTTAGCGATAGTTGAAACCAATCTCGACAAGTGACTCGGTTACCTGTCCAGTTATGGAAATATTCATGACCAATAACACCTTCCACACTCACAAAGTCATCATCTGTTGCTGTTTCTTGGTGTGCGAGCACTAACTTTGTATTGAAAATATTAAGCGATGTATTTTCCATAGCACCCATATTAAAGTCACTAACCGCTACAATATTGAATAGTTCCAGTTGATACTCCCGACCATAAGTTTCTTCGTCCCATTTCATGGCTTTCTTTAATGACTGCATGGCATGTCCACATTGATTTTCATCACCAGCACGCACATAAATATGTAAATCAACATGTCTTCCAGACATTGTGACAAATGTATCTTCTACTCTAACCAAATCACCAGCCACTAGCGCAAACAAATAGCATGGCTTTGGAAACGGGTCACTCCAAACAGTGAAGTGTCGATTGTGTTCTAGATTGCCTGACTCGATTAAATTACCATTGGAAAGCAGGACGGGATATCGGCTTTTATCCGCCTCTATCCTGACTGAGAATGTACTTAATACATCAGGTCTATCTTGATAATAAGTAATCCGTCTAAAACCTTCTGCTTCACACTGTGTACAGTAATTGCCTTGCGATTTATATAAGCCTTCTAAGGCGGTATTAGCCGCTGGGTCAATCTCTGTCGTGATGGTAAGGGTAAATTTCTCACCTGCATTTTTGAAGATTAACAGTTCGTCCGTTAAGGTATAACCATCAAACGGTTTTCCGTCTAACTCAACCGATATCAGCGTTTGATCTTGACCATTTAGCGTCAAGTCTTTGCCATCACTATTCGGGTTTTTGATGTATCGAACCTCAGATTTAACAACCGTTTTTTCTTCAAATAGTGCAAAGTAAAGACTCGCATGCGCAACCTGATAGGCAGCAGGTGTGTACTCTTTAAGGTAAATTGTTTTTGGCGTTAAATCTGTATTTTTTCCCATAATGTCTTCGATTGTTTGATTAACTTAATATCAACATAGTATAAAAGAGAATGTATGTTGACCAGTATTTTCCATTTTAGATGTTAAATGATTAATATTTCTATATCCGTATGACCACAGCAAATCAAAAATGTGCGCTTGAATAGAGATTACAAAAGTTATTAAAGAAGCTATTATGACTTAGGACATCATGTTTAAATAGTTTTAAAACCAAAGGAAGCATTACTTGAAGTCGCTGTTTTCATTTATACACTTAGAGTATTTATATAATCGCATTAGTGAACGATTATGGGTTAAACCCCTGTTTGCTTGCTTAGTTTCAATTGGCGTTGTTTTTTTAGCAAGGTTTATTGAAAGTTTACTAAATAGCATTAGCTTGCCAGCAATTTCTTATGACACCGTTGATAAATTATTATCCGTATTAGCCGCTAGCATGCTGGTGATTGCTACCTTTTCGGTCGCTTCTATGGTCTCGGCTTACGCCTCTGCTTCATCAACTGCTACACCAAGAGCATTCGCCTTGATTGTTGCTGACGATAAATCGCAAAACGCATTATCCATGTTTATTGGTGCTTTTATTTATAGTTTAGTTGCCATTGTTGCGCTAACTAATAATTACTTTTTTAGTTCAGGCTTATTTGTCCTTTTTATATGCACAATTTTTGTATTTGCATTGGTTATTCTAACGTTTGTTAGATGGGTTGATAGTATTGCAAGACTTGGTCGCATGTCATCTACGATTGAGAAAGTTGAAAATGCCACGCTAAAAGCGATGAAAAAATTTAAATCTGCGCCAACACAACGAGCGTTGAGTGTTGGTCAACACTCGATTAAGGGCGATGCTATTTGCGCGACATCAGTAGGTTATATCCAGTTTATTGATGTGGAAAAGATTCAACAATGGGCGGAAAAACATAGTGCCCGCATCAGGATTCATTGTTTGCCAGGGAAATTTGTAAGCATTAATGAGCCGTTAGCTTATCTGCAGTTTGATGAAACAAAAGATGCAGAGATCAACTATCAAATAATCGTCGATGCTTTTCATATTGGTCGTGAACGTCTATACGACTTTGACCCTAGATTTGGACTGGTTGTATTGTCAGAAATAGCGAGTCGTGCCCTGTCACCTGCGGTTAATGACCCTGGCACATCCATTAATATTTTATCTGTTCTAACACGCCTTTTAGACTACTGGGTTGAACCAATTGATGATAAAGATTTAGAGTCTGTTATTTACAATCGTGTTGAAGTGCCAGAAATCAGTATTTCAAATATGTTTGACGATGCTTTCACTGGTATCGCAAGAGATGGCGCAGGACTGGTAGAAGTTGGTGTCATGCTGCAAAAATGTTTATCGTCACTTGCTAAATGTAACCACAGTCAAATGCAAGAAGCTGCAAGTCTACATAGCAATACCGCGCTCGATAGAGCAAAACAATCCATATCCTTAAAAGCAGATTTTGAAAAAATAAAAGATTCAGCCAACATTCAATAACGGCTTAATAAAACTGTCATGCTTTTGACATCAATTTGTCGCAACCATTAGTTATCGTGGTTCTATGTAATTGAACCAAACCTAATCTGATGCATAAGGTATAAATGCAAGGTTAGTGAATACTTACTTAAGTGTTAATCCACTATTAAATTTCAGATTTCTTTTTTCACCTATCATCAGCTAACTGCTTCTATGAAAAAAAGCCTGTACCAATTAAAACCTCACTAATCAGTAACCAATAGACAATATGCGTGCAAACGGCCTTTATTTACGGATGTTATCTTATATAAAACCAGTATGGATAACATTTACTATCAGCATTACTGGCCTAATTGTTTTATCTGCTAGTAATACAGGCTTTTTGGCGACGATTAAAACAGTCACTGACGATGGTTTTGTTAATACTAATCCTGACAATAGTTTTTACTTACCTTGCTTACTCATCGGTCTGCTGGCAATAAGAGCCTTAGCTGGATTTATCTCCTCATACACGATGCGCTGGGTTGGTAGAAAAGTCATCGAACAAATTCGCCTAGATGCTTTTTCTAAATTAATGTCACTCCCAATACGTTATTTTGATAGTCATTCAGTCGGCAGCATCGCGTCAAAAATCACGTTTGATACCGAGCAAATGTATAACGCAGTAACTAAAGCAACAATCACTATGGTGCGCGATAGCCTGACTATCGTCGGTATGATTGCTTATATGTTGTATCTTGATTGGCGTCTAACCATGATTTTTATATTAGTCGCGCCGATGATGGTGTTTTTCTTGAAAAAAATGACGCCCAAGCTCAGGCTTGCCAGTCAGTCTGTACAAGAGAGTATGGGGGCTATGACGCAGGTGGTGGAAGAAGCAGCAAGTGGCCAACGTATGGTCAAAATATTTGCTGGTGATGCATACGAATATGCCCGCTTTTCCCAAATTGCGAAGACGAATCGTCATATGATGACCCGTTTAGGCAAAGTATCTGGTTTAAACAGCATGGTCATTGAGTTGTTGGCTGCGCTGGCTCTTGGGCTTGTCGTCTATTATGCGGTAGGACGATTTACTGCAGGCGAGTTTGCTGCTTTTATAGGCGCCTTACTCATGTTAATCAGTCCGATTAAAGGCTTAAC
>JBFIDU010000198.1:0-3658 GCA_041603755.1 Methylophilaceae bacterium | reverse complement strand
GTAACAGGTACAGTACGTAAGTTTAATTAATGCGCGCTATCGCATTAATAGACGTTAATAACTTCTATGTAAGCTGTGAGCGCGTCTTTAATCCCAAGCTCAAAGATAAACCCATGGTGGTGCTATCTAACAATGATGGCTGCGCAGTGGCGAGAAGTAATGAAGTTAAAGCGCTAGGGGTAGGGATGGGCGCGCCGTGGTTCAAATTCAAAGACCTAGCTAAACAACATGGCATCGTGGCCTATTCGTCTAACTACGCACTATATGCTGATATGAGTAATCGTGTCATGTCGATACTTAGGCAATTCTCCCCCGATCAAGAGGTTTATTCCATTGATGAGTCTTTCTTAGATTTAACGGGCTTTCAATTAAGAGACTTAGTGCAATACGGCCAGTTGATGCGAGGCCAAATCTTGCAATGGACAGGCTTGCCTGTGTGTGTTGGTATCGGTTCAACGAAGACACTTGCAAAGCTTGCGAATCATTGTGCCAAGAAGCGACCAGTATTCAATGGTGTGTGTAATCTCAATGCAATGACACAGCCTCAAATCAATCTAATACTAAGTGAGATTGCAGTTGGTGAAGTCTGGGGCGTGGGCAGAAAGCTAGCACCTAAGCTAGAAGCCTTAGGTATTCATACCGTTTTAGATTTAAAACAAGCAAACCCAGATCGACTCCGCAAACTATTCAGTGTTGTGATGCAGAAAACGATCCATGAACTCAATGGTAAAGTTTGCATAGAGATAGAAGACATTGCCCCGCCTAAACAGCAAATCCTCAGTTCGCGTAGCTTTGGTCATCCAGTCACAGATTATCAAAGCCTAGCTGAGTCGATTACGCTCTATATGAGCCGTGCAGCTGAAAAACTCCGTAAACAAGCTTCTTATGCTGGTTCCGTCTATGTCTATATCAGAACTAGCCCATTCAAAGAGAACCAAGCATTTTATAGTAATGGTTTAACCATTCCACTATCAACGCCTAGCGATGATACTCGTTTGCTGGTGAATACAGCACTATGGGGCTTAAAACGCCTTTACAAACCCAATTACAACTATGCTAAGGCTGGTGTCATGCTGAGTGAGCTGGTACCAGTTGAGGGTGTGCAAACAGATTTATTCAGTCAGGTACAACTATCACCTAAATCAACGCTGTTAATGCAGGTGATGGATGGCATTAATAGAAAGATGGGTAAGGCTTCTATCAAGCTTGCGAGTGAAGGGTTCACCAAGCCTTGGAAAATGAAACAAGAGAACAAGAGTCCTTGTTACACGACTAACTGGGGCGAGCTAATAAAAACGACCTATCGTGGCGATGGGTTGCTAGTGAAAAATTCATCTTTAGCTGTTTGAAGCAACTTATGGGCTTGATTGTGACCTGCATTGAGCTAATTAGTATATTGATCGTTTTCTAAAACAACGATAGAACGCTTTTCATCCTTTGGTTTATGAAAATGCTGCATGACTTCATGTCCGTCTGCAATAACTGTTAGCATAAACCTTAAGAAAGTTTCACCTCTCATAAATTGAGAAGTAATTTAATAATAGCGAGTTAATACGACTTGCGTATGCACTCTTTATTGGCAAAGTTACAGCTTAATTTAAATAAATTCAGCAATTAGTGCATCCAAAACTAATTTTCTCCCGTAATACATTATGTTGTCGTTCATTTTTTATCTCAACTGGGGAATATTAATGCATCAAATAAAATTACCTTTAAGCATATGTGCTATATCAATTGCTTCATTGTTACTGTCCCAAAATTCAAATGCGGAAAGTATGTCATATAGTAATAAGTTACTGTTAACAGGTGGTGTTTCACAAGTGGAAGGCGCAGCGGGTGGAGGATTAACACCTTGGGCAGTTATTGGTGGATATGGCACCAATAATGAAATTGGTGGCAATGTCCATTATACATATGCCAAGACGGGTGATTATAAGCTTGATTCATATGGTTTAACGGTGGGCTTCTACGATCGGTTTGAACTGTCTATTGCAGAGCAAAAATTCGATGTTAACAATTTAAGGAAAAAAGTCGATGCAGCACTTCCTGGTGCGATTGGTCGTAATGAGATTAGCCAAACAATAATAGGAGCAAAAGTCCGCGTACTTGGAGAGGCTGTGCTTGATGCGGATACTTGGGTGCCGCAAGTTGCTGTCGGTTTTCAATATAAAAAAAATCATGATGGTGACTTTGTTAAAAGTGCAGTTGTTGGTGCTAAAAGCGATCACGGTGTGGATTTCTATATTGCAGCTACTAAATTACTTCTAGATAAAAATCTGTTATTGAATAGCACGCTTAGATTTACTAAAGCTAACCAATTTGGACTATTAGGATTTGGTGGTAGCAGGCATGATAACTATCAACCACAGTTAGAAGTCTCTGCCGCGTATTTGCTAAGTAAAAACGTTGCTATCGGTGCTGAGTATAGAATGAAACCAAATAACTTAAAAAGCCCAGCCAACGATGCCTTATTCGGCGGAGCAAACGTTGTTGAGTTGAAAGAGCATGACGCATTTGATTTATTTATTGCATATGCACCTACAAAGAATATTTCATTAACAGCCGCTTATGTGAACCTAGGTAATATTGCTACTGTTGATGCAGTAGGCGCTGATTTTGGTCATCAAGATGGTGTTTATCTATCAGTACAGTTTGGCATATAAGTTTGGTTCTTCTAGAAACCACCTATTTAATTTCCTAAGGAAAAGCAATGAAAACTAAATCTTTCAACATTTTTTTTACAAGCCTTTTATTATTATTATCAGCACAAATTTATGCTGACGAGGCACCACAAGCGAGCCCAAACTTAGGGACAACTGTATTAAACGAAACAGACACGTTTAAAGCGTTCGGCGGCAAAGAAGGGCTAGTTAAAATCATGGATGATTTTATGATTAATCTAATCCAAGATCCTAGAACAAAGCCTTTCTTTGATAACGAAAAACAAACTTTTATTAAAGCTATGTTAGTTGAACAAATATGTGAAATTTTAAATGGGGGTTGTAAATATCCTGGACGAGATATGGCAACATCTCATGCTAATATGAAAGTTAATAGAGCAGCGTTTAATGCGCTAGTTGAATCATTTCAATTTGCTATGGATAAGCACAATGTGCCTTTTACAGCTCAGAATAAACTATTGGCAAAGCTAGCACCTATGTACCGTGAAATTGAAACTACAACAGGCGACGCTGTACCACCAGCTGCTCTGAACTAAAGTGAAACTCTAAGTTGCTATATCAATATTTACCAAACATATGGTGTTGAGAATTTGAAAAATAAAAATTATGCAGACATCTACTGCATCTGATCGCATTCTTGTAGAGTCAGGTGAGCAACTTATAGTCTTGGTAGAGGCAATTGTTGATCAAGATGAAAATGCGCTCGCTGAGTTGTATGATTCGACTGTTGCAAAAGTGTATGGGTTAGCTTTAAAAATTACCCAAAGGCATGACCTTGCAGAAGACGTTGTTACAGATACTTATATGCAGGTTTGGCAAGAAGCTGGGAATTTTGATTTTGCACGTGGATCCATCATTGCATGGATGTTGATGATATGCCGTTCACGTGCAATTGACGCATTACGTAGTTTAGATAATGCATGCTCTCATGCTGAGCCTGATTTGTTGAGGATAGAGAGTGAAGAAGTAAGCACTTC
>JBFIDU010000197.1:0-3686 GCA_041603755.1 Methylophilaceae bacterium | reverse complement strand
TTATATGCATTCCACAGGCGCGTCAATGTTTTTTGTCGTCGTGTATTTACATATGTTCCGTGGCATTATTTATGGTTCATACAGAGCGCCACGTGAATTAATCTGGTTGTTTGGTGTTGGCATATTCTTAGCCTTAATGGGCGAGGCATTTTTTGGATACCTCTTGCCATGGGGGCAAATGTCCTATTGGGGCGCGCAAGTGATTACTAGTTTGTTTGGCACCATCCCACTCATCGGTCCAGACTTGATGGAATGGTTACGCGGTGATTATTTAACTGCAGATGCGACATTAAATCGGTTTTTCGCATTTCATGTCATCGCACTTCCTTTAGTAATATTGGGCTTAGTCATGGTACACCTGGTCGCGCTGCATGAGGTTGGTTCAAATAACCCTGATGGGGTTGAAATTAAAGCGACAAAAGATAAAAAGACAGGTATACCGCTGGATGGGATTCCATTTCATCCCTATTACACTGTCAAAGATATTGTTGGTGTCGTTGTGTTTTTAATTGTTTTTGCTTCAATCGTATTCTTTATGCCGGAGATGGGTGGCTATTTCTTGGAGCACAACAACTTTATCCCAGCAGATCCACTTAAAACCCCAGAGCATATTGCACCTGTATGGTATTTCACACCTTACTATTCAATTCTCAGGGCGGTGCCTCCTATTATGAATTCACAATTTCCAGGTGTGGCAGCGATGGGTTTATCGGTTGTTGTATTTGCCTTGTTACCATGGCTGGATAAAAGTCCAGTTAAATCAATCCGGTATCGCGGTCAGTTGTATAAGCGGTGGTTGGCAGCTTTTGTTATTAGCTTTCTCGTGCTTGGGTATTTGGGAACAAAACCTTCAAATGTATGGGGACAGTTTATGAATATGGATCAAGCAAAGCTTGCGCAGGGTATGATGCATTGGCCAGCGATGGCATGGGCCTATGTGATGGATGGCGCTGATCGGGCAACGGTTGTAGCACGTATATTTACGTTGATCTACTTCTTATTCTTCTTGATGATGCCTTGGTTTACATCTCGAGATAAGACTAAACCAGTGCCAGAAAGGGTGACATACTAAAATGAATAAAATAGTATTTTTTATTACGCTTTTGCCTGCTTTGGTATTGGCTAATACGGCAGAGATTACAGAGTCTGCACCTATAGATGCTAGTGATCAAGCGTCGCTACAACGAGGTGCGAGAACATTTGTTAACAATTGTTTAAACTGCCATAGTGCTAACTACATGCGTTACAACCGTTTGGTTGATATTGGACTCACAGAAAAGGAAATCAAGGAAAATTTATTGCTTGCCGCTGATAAGGTGGGCGATACCATGCAAACAGCTATGGATCCAAAAGATGCAAAAGAATGGTTCGGAGTAGCCCCGCCAGATTTGTCTGTTGAGTTACGGGCGCGTGGCGCTGACTGGTTCTATGCTTACATGCGTGGTTTTTACAAAGATGATAGTACACCAAGCGGATGGAATAATATTGTATTTGATAAAGTGGCGATGCCACACGTTTTTTATCAGCTGCAAGGTGTGCAGAAGCTTAATCATGAAACCCATCAGCTTGAACTCGTCACACCTGGTAGACTAAGTCCGGAAGAGTATGATGCATTCGTTGCTGACCTAACAAATTACATGGCGTTTATGGCGGAGCCAGCTAAACAGCAGCGAATGATGTTGGGTGTATGGGTCATTTTATTTTTAGGTGTTTTGCTTGTTTTAGCAAAAAAACTAAAAGCGGCCTATTGGAAAGATATCAAATAAAAAAAGTAACGCACGGTTGAGATAAATTATAAAAACGAAATTGAGGGTTTAAATAACTATGATGAAATTGTACTCAGGCTCGGTCGACCCATTTAGTCACCGTTGTCGTATTGTATTATATGAAAAAGGGATGGACTTTGAGGTTATTGATGTTGACTTAGCAAACAAAGCAGAAGATCTTGCTGTTCTGAATCCCTATGGTAGTGTGCCTGTGCTGGTAGAACGCGACTTAGTGCTTTCAGAAGCAAATATCATTAATGAGTATATTGATGAGCGCTTCCCACACCCGCAATTAATGCCTGCAGATCCAGTGATGAGAGCCAGAGCACGTCTCTTTTTGTATAGCTTTGAGCAAGACTTGTTTAGTCATATCGCAGATTTGGAATCTACAGATGAACAGGCAGCAGAAAAGGCGCGCAAAACAGTAAGAGACAACTTGACACAGTTGGTGCCAATTTTTAGCAAACAGAAATATCTGCTTGGTGATGAGTATTCAATGTTGGATGTGGCGGTAACGCCTCTATTATGGCGTTTAGGTCATTATGGCATTGAGATGCCAAATCAAGCTGCCCCATTATTAAAGTATGCAGAACGTTTGTTTGCACGTCCTTTGTATGCTGAGGCGATGACACCATCAGAGAAGGTGATGAGAAAATAGTTATGGCAGCGGAGATTGCTTCAACAAAACCATATATGGTTAGAGCGATACATGAATGGTGTACTGATAATGCTTTTACACCGCATTTGCTTGTTGTGGTAAATCAAAAGACGATGGTGCCGCAAGCTTTTGTGAAGAATGGCGAGATTGTTCTAAATCTTAACTATTCAGCAACAAAAGATTTGCGCATCGAAAATGATGCCATCACTTTTTCGGCAAGATTTAGTGGTGTTGCACAGAGTTTATATGTACCAATGGATGCGGTGCGAGGGATTTTTGCCCGAGAGAATGGACAAGGTATGTTTTTTGAAGTTGGTGCGCAAAAAACACTTTTCGCAACGGATACTAAAAATGAAGATGATGATGGTGGTAACAAGTCAGCAAATATTAAAGAAAAGAAAAAGCCAACGCTCAAAATCGTGAAATGAAAAAATTCTCAAAAAGTACTAGCGCATAAATTATAAAAAATGCTATAGTCACGCCTCAAATAAAAACGCCGGATTAGCTCAGTTGGTAGAGCAGCGCACTTGTAATGCGAAGGTCGTCAGTTCGATTCCGACATCCGGCACCATATATCTTAAAAGAATCATTGTAAAATTTGCCACTTGAAGTGGCTTTTTTATGCTTGATTAAGTTTGACAGAATGTTAAAAGTTAAGCATAATCGCGGGTTCGGTTAGGAGGGGTGGCCGAGTGGTTAAAGGCGACGGACTGTAAATCCGTTCTCTCTGAGTACGAAGGTTCGAATCCTTCCCCCTCCACCACTTAGATGTACTGGGTGTAATAAAGATTTGGTGAGCCGCAGTGCGGGAGTAGCTCAGTTGGTAGAGCTTCAGTTTTCCAAACTGAATGTCGCGAGTTCGAGCCTCGTCTCCCGCTCCAAACAGAATATTCGTTTGGAGAGTTAGCAGCCCATGTGGCTCAGTGGTAGAGCACTCCCTTGGTAAGGGAGAGGTCGCGGGTCCGATTCCCGCCATGGGCACCATGAATCGCAGTTGGGTTGGCGGGTTGATTGGGTTTGAAAGAGTAAAGTTTTATTAAGTTAAATAAAACTTTGAAGATTGACAAAAATTAAGTTAATAAAATTTTAGTTAAAACTAATTTTAAGTAAAGGACTGGAAAATGGCAAAAGGCAAGTTTGAGCGGACCAAGCCGCATGTGAATGTGGGTACGATTGGTCACGTGGATCATGGTAAGACGACACTAACAGCGGCGCTGGCCACAATTTTGTCGAAGAAATTTGGTGGTGAAGCCAAAGGCTAT
>JBFIDU010000196.1:0-3691 GCA_041603755.1 Methylophilaceae bacterium | reverse complement strand
TCGCAAATGCATTTGGATGCATATGCGAAACAAATCGGTGAACTGCAAGCGCGTATCATGCGTTTGGATGCGCAAAACCAACGCTTGGTTAAGTTAGCGGGTGTTAAAGATGATAAATCGAAAAAGACCAATATCGCAGACTTAGAGCCAGTTGGCGATTTGATGACACCTAACTTTGGTGGCCCTTTAATCAATGCACGGCCGATGACAGAGTTGGATTTACAAGATGCAATTACCAAACTCGTCTCTGCGGTTGGCAGTCGAGATGAATACATGAGTTCTGTTGAAGCTGATGTGTTGCAAAATAGCGTTCTTAAGGACATGCTACCTAACAGCAAACCAATATCGGCTGCTTATAAATCTTCTAGTTATGGTTGGCGTATTGATCCATTCAATGGAACCAAAGCATTTCATGAGGGGCTAGATTTTACAGCAAATACAGGAACACCGATTAGAGCAGCTGCCGATGGAATTGTGTCTACAGCAACGAGAACTGCTGCCTATGGAAACTTAATCAAACTTAACCATGGTGCAGGTCTTGAAACACGCTATGCACATGCTTCCAAATTACTTGTGAAAACAGGTGAGCGTGTAGTTAAAGGACAGACAATTGCGTTGGTTGGTAGCACGGGCCGCTCTACAGGGCCTCATTTACATTACGAGATTCGTCTTAATGGACATCCACTCGATCCAAGAAAATACCTGAATAAAAATCTAGAGTAGTACTTGAACGCTATTGAAATTAAATTTAATATCCCCAACTTAACAAAATTCCATTCTAATTATTGAGGTTTCCGCAGCGTCGGAAAATCGGTGTCATTTCATGTTATCCAAGTTGTTTAAAAAAATTGTTGGTAGTCGTAACGAGAGATTAGTTAAAAACTATACCCTCATCGCTAAAAAGATTGGCGAACTCGAATCAAGCATGCAAGCATTGTCAGATGAAGAACTTCGTGGCAAAACCGAGGAGTTTAAACAGCGTTACCAAGCTGGCGAGTCACTTGAAAAGTTACTTCCTGAAGCTTTTGCAGTCGTGCGTGAGGGAAGTGTACGTACATTAGGGATGCGACATTTTGATGTGCAGCTTATTGGTGGCATGGTGCTTAATGCAGGGAAAATCGCAGAAATGCGCACAGGGGAGGGTAAGACGCTTGTCGCAACATTGCCAGTTTACTTAAATGCATTAACTGGTAAAGGTGTGCATGTTGTTACTGTGAATGATTATTTGGCCAAACGTGATGCTGAATGGATGGCTAAGCTTTACAATTTCTTGGGTCTGACAGTAGGGATTAACCTATCCCAAATGAAACCAGAAGATAAACAAGCAGCCTATGCAGCAGATATTACATACGGTACCAATAATGAGTTTGGTTTTGATTATTTGCGTGACAATATGGTGCATAGTCCAGAGCAACGTGCGCAACGATCGCTTAACTATGCGTTGGTCGATGAAGTCGATTCTATTTTAATTGATGAGGCACGTACACCGCTTATTATCTCAGGGCAGGCCGAGAGTGATGTTAAATCGTATAAGCAAATTGATGAGGTAGCCAAGAGGCTTGTCAAACAGGAAGCAGAAGATGGTCCTGGTGATTTTTGGGTGGATGAGAAGGGGCAGTCAGTTAACTTTTCTGAAGCAGGGCATGAGCATGCTGAGCAGTATTTAGAAGAAGCGGGTCTGTTACCTGCTGGGTCTAGCTTGTATGAAGCGGGTAATATTAGCTTGGTACATCATTTAAATGCGGCATTACGTGCTCATAACCTATTCCATCGCGATCAGCATTATGTTGTGCGAGATGGTGAAATTGTGATCGTTGATGAATTTTCTGGACGGATGATGCCAGGCAGACGTTGGTCTGATGGTTTGCATCAAGCCGTTGAGGCAAAAGAAGGGGTAGAAATACAAAAAGAAAACCAAACCTTAGCATCTATTACTTTCCAGAATTATTTCCGTATGTATGAGAAGCTGAGTGGTATGACTGGTACCGCAGATACAGAAGCTTATGAATTCAATCAGATTTATGGGCTAGAAACAGTTGTTATACCGACTCATCGACCTATGCAACGTATCGATGCGATGGATAAGGTTTATCGCACAGCAGCAGAGAAGTACAACGCAGTCATTGAAGATATTAAAGAATGTCAGAAAAAAGGTCAGCCTGTTTTAGTTGGTACGACTTCAATTGAAAACTCAGAAATCATTTCAAAAGCATTAAAAGCAGCGAAATTAGAGCATCAAGTGTTGAATGCTAAACAGCATGAACGTGAAGCGCACATTATTGCACAGGCTGGACAGCCTGGGATGATTACAATCGCGACCAATATGGCGGGGCGAGGGACGGATATTGTTTTAGGCGGTAATCCAGAACCAGAAATCTTAGCTGTGGAACAAGATGAGAAGCTAACGCAAACGGAAAAAGAGAAAAAAATTGCTGAGATAAAAGCTAATTGGGAGAAGTTACACGAGCAAGTGCTCAATGCTGGTGGATTGCATATTATTGGTACTGAGCGGCATGAGTCACGTCGTGTAGATAATCAATTGCGCGGTCGTTCGGGCCGTCAGGGTGACCCAGGTTCAAGTCGTTTTTATTTGTGTTTAGAGGATCAATTGTTACGTATTTTTTCAGGCGATCGTGTCTCGGCCATTATGGAACGGTTAAAGATGCCTGAAGGTGAGGCCATTGAGCATTCGATGGTGACGCGAGCTATAGAAAATGCGCAAAGGAAAGTAGAAGGACGTAACTTTGATATACGTAAGCAACTACTTGAGTTTGATGATGTTGCGAATGATCAGCGTAAAGTCATCTATGAACAGCGTAATGAATTGTTAGAAGCGTCAGATATTGGCGAGACTGTAGCGGCGATGCGCTATGATGTATTGAACGATATTATTTCAAATTATATTCCGCCTGGCAGTGTTGAAGAGCTGTGGGAGATTTCAGGGCTTGAACATGCCATTGAGGCAGAAACAGGACTTAAATTGCCTATTGGGCAATGGTTGGAAGAAAATCCTGATTTGCATGAAGAGTCCCTGCGTGAACGTATCATGGAGATAGCGAATGACTCGTACGCCGCCAAAGAAAAATTGGCCAGTGCTGAAAATATGCGTCAGTTTGAACGTTCTGTTATGTTACAAAGTCTTGATAATCATTGGCGTGAGCATCTGGCTGCGCTGGATCATTTGCGTCAAGGTATCCATTTGCGATCTTATGCTCAAAAAAATCCAAAACAAGAATATAAACGTGAGGCATTTGAGTTATTTGAAGGACTGCTGAACACGATTAAATCTGAAGTGACTAAAGTGACAATGTTGGTTCAAGTCAGGACCCAGGAAGATGTTGATGCGGTAGAGCCGCCACAAGGGGTAGAGAATGTGCAATACCAGCATGCTGACTATAGTGAGCCAGATGATGCTAGCGAGAGTGCGAGCCCAGTACCAGGTCAACCTGTTGTAAGAGAAGGTCAAAAAGTTGGTCGAAATGATCCTTGCCCTTGTGGATCTGGTAAGAAGTATAAACAGTGTCATGGGACACTGTCATAACTGATTTTAAATGAAAGTTTTAATTTTGATATGACGGATGTAGATGAGGTACAGTCACCTTGTATTGGTGTTTGTGTTATTGATGATGTTAGTGGCCTTTGCCAAGGCTGCTTTCGTAGAACAGATGAAATACAAGATTGGTGGGATTTA
>JBFIDU010000195.1:0-3707 GCA_041603755.1 Methylophilaceae bacterium | reverse complement strand
CGTCTATCCTGGTACTTTTGATCCGATTACATTTGGACATGAAGATATTGTTTGCCGAGCAGCGAATTTGTTTGATGAAGTTATAGTCGCGGTGGCAGGAAGCACTAATAAAAACACTTTGTTTACTCTAGAAGAGCGCGTGTCGCTTGCAAAACAAACATTTAATGCGCCTAATATCAAAGTGGTTGGTTTTAGTGGCTTATTGATGCAGTTTGTGCAGGAGCAGGGTGCGCAAATGGTCATACGCGGCTTACGGGCGGCCAGTGACTTTGAATATGAGTTTCAATTAGCTGGTATGAATCGTAAACTTTATCCTAGATTGGAAACATTGTTTATGACGCCCTCAGAAGAATATATGTTTGTTTCATCCAGTTTGGTAAGGGAAGTAGCATACTTGGGTGGTACCGTTAATCAGTTTGTTTCAAAAAATGTAGAAGAAGCGATTAAAAAGAAATTAGGGCATGCATAAAATATGGCGTTAATGATTACTGATGAATGTATTAATTGCGATGTTTGTGAACCAGTTTGTCCAAATGATGCAATTTACCAAGGGCAGGAAATATACGAGATTGACCCAGACCTTTGCACAGAGTGTGTTGGACATTACGATGAACCACAATGCATTTCAGTATGTCCGATAGATTGCATACCTATGAATCCAAATGTCATAGAAACAAAAGAAGAATTGTTAGCGAAATTTAAAAAAATTATACAGAAATAGGAGAAGATCAATGCGGATGTTACATACGATGTTGCGCGTGGGAGATTTACAACGCTCTATCGATTTTTACACAAATGTACTTGGCATGAAATTGATTCGCCAACACGATTATCCTGACGGCGAATTTACGTTAGCTTTTGTTGGCTATGGTAATGAGTATAATCATACCGTCTTAGAGCTGACTTATAACTATGGCACTAGCCAGTATGATATGGGAAATGCTTACGGCCATATTGCGATTGAGGTTGAAGATGCCTATGCCGCTTGTGAAAAAGTAAAATCAAAAGGCGGAAAAGTTATTCGTGAAGCTGGTCCGATGAAGCATGGCACGATTGTCATTGCATTTGTCGAAGATCCAGATGGATATAAGATTGAATTTATTGAAAAAGGGACGATTAGTTACCCCAAAGAAGTCTAGCGGCAGTCAAGATGGAAAATAGGCAACACCTCATAGAAGCAACACAACTTGCTTTAGACGGTGAGTGGGATGCATCGCATAAAATTGTTCAAGAGTTTTCTGATCATTTTGCTAATTGGATACATGCTGTACTGCATAAAATAGAAGGTGATGAATGGAATAGCAAGTATTGGTATCAGAGAACCAATGGTCAGCAGTACGAGAATTATCCAGATCCAGAAGATGAGTTGCGGATCATCAAAAATCAACTGGAGAGTTAGATTCACTGAGGAAAATCTGATTAAGATAAAATAAAAGCCTGCACAGGGAGGAGCAGGCTTTTATTTTTGGTTTAGCAGGTTTAGCTGCTAGATAAAGTAACGTATTTAAACTGACCAGCCACAAATACGAAGTTTGCGTCTAGTTCTTTACTGTCTTTTTCTACAGCGTTTTTATACGTCCAAACTACACCAGCTTGAGAACCGTCAGCATCTTTAAGTGTAGAGATTGTATCTGGCAAGCCAAATGTAACCGCTACTTCTTTGTCGCTTGTGTGGTCAAGCATGGTATAAAACTGGTTAGCTGAAACAACTTCACCATTTTTGTTCGCTTTTTTATGGAAGCCATTAGCATTTGCGTCGAAATTGCCAAAGACAAGGACGCCAAACATTAAACTACCTAGTACTGCACTTTGAATGAACTTTTGATTCATTTTAGTCTCCTCTTCTGTTGAAAGAGCATGTACTATAACAATGACATGTTGCAGTTTGATGACTTATATGTAACTGATTTGTAAAGAAATAAAAAAAGCGTCGTTTTTTAGCGACGCTTTCTATACGGTAACGATTTATTCGAAAAAAGCTTTTGCTTTATCAAGCCAACTTTTATTTCTTGGGCTGTGTTTTCCTGCATCAGCTTGCGTGCTTGACTCAAATTCACGCAACAACTCTTTTTGCTTTTCGGTAAGCTTTACTGGTGTTTCAACCACTACGTGTACCATTAAATCTCCAAAGTCACTTGAGCGCAGTGGTTTAATTCCTTTTCCACGTAATCTGAACACTGCACCTGTTTGAGTCTCAGCAGGTACTTTCATTTTAGCAGAGCCACCGAGCGTTGGTACTTCGATTTCCCCACCTAATGCTGCCGTGGAGAAACTAATAGGCATTTCGCAATGCAAGTTCCCGCCATCTCTTTCAAAAATATCATGTTTTTTAAGATGAATAACGACATATAAATCACCTGTTGGCCCACCATTAACACCAGCTTCACCTTCTCCTGATAAGCGTATGCGGTCACCTTCATCCACGCCTGCAGGGATTTTGACTGATAACGTTTTATGTTGTTTTACACGGCCATCACCATGACATGTTGTACATTCATCCGCTTTTGCAATTGTTTTACCTGTACCGTGGCATTTAGGACAGGTTTGTTGAACAGAGAAAAAGCCTTGCTGCATACGAACCTGACCATGACCACCACAAGTACCACAAGTTGACGCTGATTTACCTGGTTTTGCGCCACTGCCGTTACAAGTGTCACATGTTGACATCACTGGAATGCGGATTTTAGTTTCAGTACCCTTAGCCGCTTGTTCTAGTGATATCTCCATGTTGTAGCGTAAATCGGCACCACGATAAACATTTGATCTTTGCTGGCTTCTACCGCCACCAAAGATATCACCAAAAATATCACCGAAGGCATCATTAAAGCCGCCACCACTGAATCCACCAAAACCACCAGCACCGGCACCCATGCTAGGGTCAACGCCAGCATGACCATATTGATCATAAGCAGCACGTTTTTGACTGTCCGATAGTATTTCGTAAGCTTCTTTGGCTTCTTTAAACTGTTCTTCAGCTTTGGCGTTATCTGGATTGCGGTCAGGGTGATACTTCATCGCTAACTTGCGATAAGACTTCTTAATTTCATCTTCTGACGCATCTTTATTAACGCCCAATACTTCGTAATAATCTCTTTTATCTGCCATATATCATATCAATCATGAGTTGCGCTCTTAATAACCAGAAGGCCACTTGCGAGCGTGTTTTAATTTTATATGCCCAGTAGTTGCAAGCGTCGATAGCATTAATTGTTAATGCTATCGACTAATACTGTGCAATAAGACTTATTTAGTTGTCTTTTTTAACTTCTTCAAATTCAGCATCTACTACTTCTGCATCAACAGTTTTTTCGTCACCAGATTTTCCTGAGGCGCTCTCAGTATTTGCTTCTGCTTGTGCTGCGGCATTCACTTTTTCACCAAGCTTTTGAGACGCTTCCATCAATGCATTTGTTTTTGCCTCGATTGTTGCTTTATCGCCATCTTTGATCACATCTTCTAAGTCTTTAATAGCTTCTTCAATCTTGGATTTTTCATCAGCATCTAACTTATCACCGTACTCATTGAGTGATTTTTTCACACTGTGAATCATAGCATCTGCACTGTTTCGTGCATCAACTGTTTCACGTAATGCTTTATCTTCTTCTGCATGCGCCTCAGCGTCTTGCTCCATACGTTGAATTTCTTCTTCGCTTAAGCCTGAGTTAGCCTTAATGGTAATTTTGTTTTCTTTACCAGTAGCTTTGTCT
>JBFIDU010000194.1:0-3718 GCA_041603755.1 Methylophilaceae bacterium | reverse complement strand
TGGTTCTTTAAAGTTGGCAGCACTCATACTTTCAAATATTCCACTGGCAATGGTTGGAGGCGTGTTTGCACTTTGGATTTCTGGTGAGTATTTATCGGTACCTGCATCCGTAGGTTTTATTGCGTTGCTAGGTATTGCAGTCCTTAATGGTGTTGTCATGGTGTCTTACTTTAAACAGCTTGATTATGAAGGTATGCAAAAAAGCCTGATTGCATTTGAAGGTGCCAAACGCCGCCTAAGACCAGTTTTAATGACAGCAAGTATTGCTGTGTTTGGCTTGATTCCACTCCTGTTTGCAACAGGGCCAGGATCGGAGATACAAAGACCGCTGGCAATTGTTGTAATTGGTGGTTTAACCACGGCTACGTTATTAACGTTATTTATCTTGCCAATTTTGTATCACCGATTTTTTGGGAAGGATTGATTAATAATTGGGTGTGCTGTTAATTGAAAGCAATGAAAGGGCTAAGCGTGTTGCTAAAGTCTATTTTGGGGACAAAGTGTGCCATTAACGTTGGAGGTAAGGTGCGGCGACTTCTCGTAGCGAAGAAGCGAATTCAGCCGGCAGGCAGAGCATCCCCTTGACCGATGGGTTAGCGATTGCGGCCTGCCTTTTCGATAAACCCAAGCGACATATACAGCCGAGAAACGAGATCTTCTGCTTCTGCTCGAAGCTCTTTAAGTTCAGCATCGTCTATGTAATCGTCAGTTGTCACTGAAGAGATCGCCATTTCAACAAGTAGCTCTCCAGTGCGCCCATGTTGAAAAACTTGGGCCTGCATTGGGTTGTGGGCGATTGTATTTCGCTTGTCCGCCATCCTATAGGCTGCCTCCAAGCAAGAAATGACCACATCGTTTCTTGGCTCCAATTTTCCAAGCACCTTCAATAAGGCCTCGACACGTGGCTTAAACAGCGGAGCCTTTCCGTTGCAATAGTCTTTCCAGAGCCGGTGCGTTATCACCTCTACATCACCGAACGCAAGTATGAAGCCGCCCACAAGATCACGCCATTTGGCTTGCTCCAAATCAAACTCAGAGTGACTCATGGTTTGTGGCTAACAGTTAATATAGAGACCCACGGGTCTGTACATTAATAATTGAAATTTCTTGATACATAGCTGAACCCCCTTGTGTTTCTTAGTTTTATTGTATTTCCGTCTCTTTGTTGAAATATGAAAAAGGAGACGCAGCATTCTAGTTTTATTGTAATAGAAGAATGATATTTGTGGAAATTAACTGATGTGATCAATGGCCGCTTACGGGATGTTAACGACGTTTAACTATCAACCCAATTAATAATCCGAAGCTAATGATAATAAACGGCCAATTACCCCAATATATGTATGGCGTGGTGCCTTGATAGCCTTGTGCTTTAGTATTAAGGGTGGTTTGGGTGTCGTGCTTCGCATGCGCTTGTACATGACCGTGCTGGTTGATGACTGCGGTAGCACCAGTATTGGTTGATCGCAACATCATGCGACCAGTCTCTATTGCACGTGCTTGAGAGAATTGCATATGTTGATCAGCTGCATAAGATTGGCCATACCAAGCATCGTTACTGATGTTCACCAGTAAAGTAGCTGCTGGTAATTGACGGATAATCTCCTCGCCAAATACATCCTCATAACAAATATTAACCGCTACTTTTTGATCATTAAGGCGCATTGGCTGCTGGAGAGGTCCACCTCTGGATAAATCACTGAGTGGGATATTAAGCCAGTCGCGGTAAATCCAGCCCAATAGGTTTTTTAATGGGATAAATTCGCCAAAGGGTACTAGGTGATTTTTACTATAGGATTGGGTTGGGTTAACACCGTAACTAAGTGCGCTATTAAAGTATTCCTGTGTCTCCGGGTTGTATTCCACCATTCCAACTATTAAATTACCGTTGTTTTGTATGGCATGTTGAGACAATGCCTGCTTGATAGCGGGATCTAACTGGCTAGCAATCACCGGCAGTGCAGTTTCTGGTAATACGATGAGTTGTGCCTGGCTTGCTTTTGTCATCTCGACATATTGCTGCATCGTGCTTTCGGCAGCATCTGGTGACCATTTAATATCTTGTGGGATATTGCCTTGTATCAAGCTAACGTCAAAGGGCGTACCCACAGGCTTAGTCCATTCAACACTTTTTATGACTAAGCCTAATGCTGTTAACACTGTGATTGATCCAATAACGGTCTGTTTCCAGATGGTGCTTACATTATTTTTATTTGCAATCCAGACGGCAATACAGGCTGCAACAAGCACGGTGAGTAAAGATACGCCATACACGCCTACAATTGGCATATAGCCAGCATATGGACTATGCGGAGTCTGGCTATAGCCAATTGTTAACCAAGGGAATCCAGTGAAAATCCAACTTCGAACCCAATCGGATAATGCCCATAAAACGGGTACACTCAAACTTAAAACACCAATTCGTTTACTTAAGTAACCAACAAGAGCAGGAAATAAGGCCATAAATGCACATAAACAAAAAGTGCAAAATCCTGCGAACCACCAAGGCATACCACCAAAGTCATGCAAGCTAATATAAATCCAATAAATACCGACTATATAAAGGCCTAGAGCAAAAATAAAGCCTTGCTTAAAGCATGTGAATGAAGAATGTGCTTTTTGCCAAAGATAAACGATGCCAACTAGCGAGATGATAGGTGCTGGAAAAAAGTAATAAGGCGCAAATCCTAATACTGCAAAAGAACCTAATACGAAGGCTAATAGATATGGGTAGTTTCTTTTTAACATTCTTTTATCTGAGTAACTAATTCAACTTCTGAGTGCACAGTATATGTTAAAGCGAGCAAATAATAAAAAATGTTAACTGTCATGCTGTGTACACCTTGTAGCTTGACAAAAAAAAGGCTTGAGTGGACTATACAGTCTCAATCGCAAGTCAAATTAAAACATTCTTGGAGAACAGCAATGAGTATGATGTCAGAGTTTAAAGACTTTATCAGCAAGGGCAATGTGATGGATCTAGCCGTCGGTGTCATCATCGGTGGTGCTTTTGGCAAAATCGTCGATTCTTTGGTCAAAGATATTATTATGCCTATCGTCGGTAAGTTATTTGGTGGTCTTGATTTTAGTAATCTTTATATTCCGCTTAACGGTCAAGAAACTGGTATGGCATTAGCAGAGGCACAAAAAGCAGGTGCGGTACTGGCTTATGGTAACTTCATTACAATTGCATTAAATTTTATTATTCTGGCATTTATTATTTTTCAAATGGTGAAAATGGTAAACAGATTAAATCCACCAAAACCTGCTGCGCCAGCAGGGCCTGCGGAAGATATTGTACTCTTACGTGAAATTCGTGATGCACTAAAAAAATAAGTGTGAAGAAATTAAAATGGGCGATCAAGTCGCCCTTTTTTATTTTGCTGCATATTATTCTTGCGGTTTATTTTCAGGGAACTCGTATACTTGACCATCTTTAGCAGTATCGTTTTTTTCGCTATGGTTAATAAACACAACCTGAACAACCTTGTCATCAATAAAATCTAGCTCTGTAATTGGAAAATATTCTCCATTTTCGCCAGTATTGATGTAGTGGTACTCCCAAATTGAGGCAACGATTTTATCTGTACCTTTTATCCTGACATCTTCTGCTTTGGCTGGCTCGCCTAAGTTTTCAACGATAGTTTTTTTATCAAATTCTTTGATAGCAGCAACAAATGCTTTTTCATCCGTAGGCAATTTATTTGCTACGCTGGAT
>JBFIDU010000193.1:0-3718 GCA_041603755.1 Methylophilaceae bacterium | reverse complement strand
TGGCTTAATGATTATGATGTCATTGTTCGCGCAATGCCCAATACGCCTGCACAAATTCAGGCAGGTGTTACTGGCTTATATGCTTTACCCAAAGTAACGAAGTCGCAAATAGCAATGGCTGATCAAATCTTGTCGGCAGCAGGCACAACTTTATGGTTAGAAAGTGAGGACAAATTAGATGCCGTCACAGCTATTTCAGGTAGCGGTCCGGCTTATGTTTTCTACTTTATAGAAGCATTACAAGCAGCAGCAATCACCTTAGGTTTAAGTGAAGCGGAAGCGAAACAATTAAGTATCGCAACATTCAAAGGAGCGGGTTTGCTTGCAGATGCTAGCCAGCTACCCGTCTCCATATTGCGCGAACAGGTCACTTCTAAAGGTGGTACTACTGAACAAGGGCTGATTAGCTTACAAAGCAGTTTGGTTAAAGAGGCTATCATCCTTGCTGCCGAAAAAGCTTATAAACGAGCCAAAACACTAGGTGAGGAACTATCTCAGCTACATCAATAATGTATATCAAAGGGAACCAATCATTATGATTACCAACGCCGCACACTTTCTCATCTCTACAATACTTAACATTTTAACAATGATGTTTTTACTACGCTTTTTGATGCAGGCAACCAAAACATCATTCTTTAACCCTATTGGTCAAATCGTGATGACGCTGACTGATTTTGCTGTTAAGCCTGCTCGTAAGTTTATTCCCAGTTGGAAAAAAAATGACTTATCAACGTTAGTGCTTGCATTTGTTACACAACTTATCCTGCACTTCACGCTGATTTGGTTAAGTGGTTTCCCATTTGCTGTTGCCAATGTACCTGTGTGGCCTAATGTGTTGGGTTTAAGTGTGATTGGTGTCATCAGCGGCGTCTTAGATATTTTTTTCTACGCCATTTTCATTCAAGTGATTTTAAGTTGGGTGAACCCGCACACCCCTATCACGCCAGTCCTAAACAGTTTGACTTGGCCAGTGCTTGGCCCAATTAAAAAAATTATTCCGCCAATAAGCGGCATAGATTTTTCACCTTTTGTTGCGATTATTTTGTTGCAAATGCTCAACATTTCTATCATCGGCACACTACAAAAAAGCATGTTGTCAGTATTTTAACTGTATTTTTTATTTGCGCTGACTTAGTATAGAACTTCATATTTATTAACAACAACAAGACTTGATATGATGGAAACGCCACTAATAACCAAACTAAATACATACAATACTTGGCGTGCCAAGCTTGTAAAAACGATTTCTGACTATCGTGATTGGCTTGCAATAAGCCCACAGACTGATAGCGTAAAAGAGCTACGTTTGCATGATATGCTAGAAACACTCAAGCATGACCAAATCGTCATGACATTTCTAGCAGATAATGAGTTGGATAAAACAGAAGCAATCAATGCCTTGTTTTTTGATGAAATAGAACGCCACTTTTTCCCAATCAAGCCCAGTGATAACGCAATGTGCTCAACTGAGTTTTATTGGAACCCAAACGAAGAACCATGCATTAAATTACTCCCGATTAGTACGCGGCGTACAGAAGATACACTCGCCTATCTAAAAACGACACCCAATATTTGGCAAAAACATCAGCTTCACATTGGTGACAATGAGGAAATGCAAACTGCATTCAGCAAACTATCCGAGCAACTAGAAGTCAGTCACAGTGAAGCGATCAGCCTAGGTCTGTGGGATGAAACCGATAAAACGATGGTTTTATCTCTTGAGAAAGATGGTTTTATTAAAGTGCCACTCTGGCGACATGCAATGATTAACTATCCCCACCCAGTACTAAAAAATGGTTTAGTTATTTTCAGCACCCCTGGGCTTGACAAACTCAATGCGGAACCTGAACTGATGTTGAACAATATGCAAAGTTCGGATGCGGCAATTTTTATTACGCCTGCTGATACTGGTGTCACTGAAAACGATGTGGCGATATGGAATGAGTACATCAAAAATAGAATTAAGCAGCAGTTTGTTTTGCTTGATAAAATTGATTCATTACGTAGTAAGCATCATACTGACTTAAGCCTAACAAATGCAATTGACCGCCAAGTCACGATGACAGCACATCAGCTTCACACCTCACCCGAAAATGTATTTCCTATTTCAGCGCAAGAGGCATTGCTAGCGAAAAAACAAAACAATAAAGATCTACTTACATCTAGCAAGCTACCCATTTTTGAGGAAGTGCTGGGTGACAGGATTGTACAAGCCAAGCATCAATTATTGGGCAAAACAATTGCGTATGAATGCAGTGAAATGATTAAAAGTTCGCGTAAGATTATTCAGCAACGCCGTAGCAGTTTGCAAGAGCAAATCAATGAACTGAAAGCGATTAAAGGTAAAAATGTAAGTGAAACACAGCTGATCTTGAAAAAAGTGATTGCTGAAAAAAAACGCTATGAGTCCTCAATACCTACGTTTAATCTTGCCAATGAAAAAATTTCTAAACATGGTAAAAACTTACTAAAGCATTTAAGCGTGGCATACTTGGATTCTTCAATTAAGAAAAGCAGAAAAGAAATTGGCGACAGTTGGACAACGGTTGGACTAAATCAAGGTATGCGGAATGTCATGAAACAAGCCAACGAGTTGGCAGACTACGTGACCAAAGAAAGTAAAAAAATCAAGAAGCTTGCTGACAATGTCTATGATGTTTTCCAATCCAAGCATGGTTTTGAAATTTTTGAAGCACCTGAGCTCGACATGTCAAATTTTCTCAATCAGATGCGTACTTTGGAAAAAGTTACCGATGACTTTTGCAGAGACCCTATCAATGTAATGACAGAAAAGCACTTTTTAGTGCGCAAGTTTTTCCTAGGTCTGGGTACCCAAAAGCAAAAAATATTTGAACAAGCACGTAAGGACTGTGAACATTGGCTATTAGATGTGCTTAGTACGCTAAAATCGCAAATGACTGAACATAAAACCACATTAACAGAACGAACAAAAAACTTAATGAAGGCAAACGATAGTACGAAAGCACTAGACCAACAGCTGAAGGCTGTGGAAGCTGAGTTCTCTCAAGTATCAAAAGAAAGCAAAGCGATGGACGCGTTGCTACTAAATATAGTTACTGCTATGCAACCAGCGATGAAGGCACAGCTTGCAGAAAAGAATAACCTAAACATGCCGGCATTTAACTTGCCAGAGCTACCTTTGTCATTTCTAACAAACAAAGAAAACTCATCTTCAACTGTCTAGCAGTAAGTAGAGGCTTTAACTCCAAACAACATCATAGACCTCACGTGGATATTGGTGATCTACTTGCAGCACGACACGCTTATTAATGAAGTCAGACAAGTTTGCTAAACTTTGTGACTCTTCATCTTGCAGTAGACTGATGACGCTAGGCGATGCAATTACCTTGAACTCTTTTGCTTCAAACTGCCTAGATTCTCGCATTAACTCACGCATAATTTCGTATGCAATTGTCTGAGCTGTTTTATATTCACCTCTGCCGCTACACACTTCACAAGGCTCGCATAATAAATGCGCCAAACTCTCTCTTGTGCGTTTTCGCGTCATTTCCACTAGACCTAACTGCGTGAAGCCATTTACATTGGTGCGCGCACGATCGATACTCACAGCACGTTTAAGTTCCTCTAGCACCTTTTCACGTTGCTCATCTTCATCCATATCGATAAAATCAATAATGATAATCCCGCCTAAATTTCGCAATCTAAGCTGTTGTGCAATACATTGTGCCGCCTC
>JBFIDU010000192.1:0-3722 GCA_041603755.1 Methylophilaceae bacterium | reverse complement strand
TTGGTTAGCATTATTTGCATGCAAAGTTGCCAGACATAGATGCCCCGTTTCTGCGTAGGCAAGTGCTTGTTGCATACCTTCCATATCACGCACCTCACCAATCAAAATGACGTTAGGTGCTTGTCGCATGGCGTTTTTTAGCGCGCTTTCAAAGGAGTGCGTGTCGATGCCCACTTCACGTTGGTCAACAACAGATTTTTTGTGGTGATAAACAAATTCAATTGGGTCTTCAATGGTAATGATATGACCGTTACTATTCGCATTACGATAATCAATCATTGAAGCCAGCGTCGTTGATTTACCAGAGCCAGTTGCCCCAACAACTAGGATGAGACCACGTTTACGCATAATCAGGTCTTTCATCACGCTCGGTAAACCTAAGGTTTTGAAATCTGGAATTTCAGTTTTAATATGGCGAATAACCATGCCGACCTCGCCACGTTGCCGGAACACGTTAACACGGAAACGACCCACACCTTTTTTGCTGATTGCAAAATTGCATTCCATGGTCTCTTCAAACTCTTTAATTTGCGTTTCGTTCATTAGGCCATATGCAATTTCCTTAATCATCCCAGGTTGAAGGATCTGATTGTTAATAGGTAGGGTTTCTCCCTCAACTCCTAGGTGAATAGATGTCGATGTACTGAAAAATAAATCAGAGCCGCCTTTTTCAACCATGAAATTAAGCACAGGGGTAATGTCAAATGCCGCCATATATCTTCCTATTGTTTGTTAATTCAGTACGGTGTTTGGACTTTATCACAAGCTTATTGCCTAAGGCTAGTGTCTTGGCAGTACGCCAGCCAAACAGATTCATATTGCTCTTCTAATTGTTGTGCAAATTGTTGTGCATTAAACAAATTGGATTCTGTTTTAGCTTTACTAATTGTTGTTTTGAGTTCATTCAGTTTGGATCGATTATTTGCAATAGCTAACGCTTTTTGTTCATAAGCTGACAAAGAATCACAAATGAGTTCTGATAGACCAACTTGTTTGAGTAAACTTGCTGCAACCCTTGCTGGGAAGGTGTCACCCATCCACGTGACGATGGGGACGCCGGCCCAGATAATATCGCTTGCTGTTGTGTGTGCATTGTATGGTGTGGTATCCAGAAACAGGTCAGCATGGCGTTGTCTTTCCAAGTGTGCATCAGAATGCGTTCGTGGTGCAAAAATCAACCTGTTTTGGTCAATGCCAGCGCTTACTGCCTCTTTTCTTAAGTTTTCTTTTGCCCATTGATTACAGTCAAGTAACCAAAGGACGCTATCGGGTACTTTTTTGAGCAGGCGCATCCATACAGCGAATACATCAGCAGTAATTTTAAATGTTTGATTGAAGCAACAGAACACAAAGCTGTTTTCAGGCAAATGATGCGCTGCCTTATTGGTAGTGGTTGAAAACGCACGTTTGGTGTTCGGTTGATAGCAGGGTAGGTATAACAACTTCTCGTAAAAGTCTGTTGGATTCGGAGCAATTGTTTCATCTGCAATTAAATAATCAAATAATGCATCATTATCATTATGGTTAAATGCACCCATAGTGCCTGGATAGCCTAACCAGTTTATATGTATGCTTGCTGGTTTTAGCGCAACAATGCCGGTACGGCTACTTTGAGTAAACCCAGTAAGGTCAACCAAAATATCGATCTGATCAGCATTTATTTTTGTAGCAGCTTCAAAATCATTCATTGCCCGAATATCAACAAAAGAGTCAAATGCTTCTATCAAACGTTTGCGGACGGGTGTTTCGTCCTCCTTCCCATAGGAGTATGCATGAATGTTAAAACGTGATCTATCGTGATTTTCAATTAACTCTGTAATCAGAAATGCAAGCGGATGCAGTCTAAAATCAGCCGATAAATAGCCTATATTGATTTTAGATTTCAGTTGATTGTTATGTTGATACGCTTGTTTTTTACCTATATCAAACAGTGCACGGTAATTTTGCTCGACATAATGGCTGGCGCACAATTTTTGTTCTTCTGCTGTAGTCGACGGCATGGCGAGAAAAGCAAACGGTGAAATTTGCGCCTCAGGTTTAGTTCTAACCCAGCGACGAATCTGATCAATTTGATTCATCAAGTTATCGTTTGCTTCACCTTTCCAGTCACAAATATGCTGCTTTTGATGAACAAGGTGCGATAAGGCATGAAACAAATTAGGATTAATGCTGAGCGCTTTTTGATAACTTTCAATCGCCAAATCTAGCTGACCAAGTTCTCTTTGAATATTGCCAAGATTGTTATAAGCATCCGCAAAAGATGGGTCGCCAGAAATTGCCTTCTGGAAGCTATTGGCAGCGGCGGGAAATTGATGCAGCTCACGCTGCGCATTACCAAGGTTATACCAAAAAGCAGGGTTGCTGGGTTGATGTTGTAATGCCTCTTCAAAACAAGCTGCAGCCAATTGATATTGGGCATTTAATTGCGCGTGATTGCCTAATGCTTGTAATGCATAACAAAGTGCATTTCGAACTTCGGGGCTTTTGTTGAAATGTAAAATGCGCCTAAAGTATCCAGCTGCTTCTTCATAACGGGTCTGTTTGACGCATAAATTTCCACACGCGCTAAGCAGTCCAACTTCATTTGGATAAAGTGAAAGTGCTTGTTTAAAGTAATCTAATGCTAACGTGTCATTACCTTGATCTTTTGCGGATTGTGCATTACGTATTAATTGATTGACGTCGACCATCGCATTATTTTAATCTAAAAATCATATAAGTTTTGGGCAATCTTTTTCAGTCCCAT
Source organism: Methylophilaceae bacterium (assembly GCA_041603755.1). Classification (GTDB taxonomy): domain Bacteria; phylum Pseudomonadota; class Gammaproteobacteria; order Burkholderiales; family Methylophilaceae. The sequence continues at coordinate 976 of JBFIDU010000192.1, read as the reverse complement.
TTGGCGAAGCATGAATCTGCTTGGGTTCATCTTTGATGCAATCAGTGGATCAATGACTAATGGTTCTTGATTGACTAGATTAGCAATTAATTCCCCGCACAGTGGTGCTGTGATTAAACCTTTAGAACCATGGCCTGCATTTAGATATAAGCCTTTTAGCCATGGCAAATCAGATGGATTGTCGTTATAGCGCGGTGGCTCTTTACTTAACTGATGGTTATTAATCAACTGGCCAGCTAAAGGTATGTAGTCTCGCGTTGCACTACGCCAAGCGACTCGCCCTGTGACGTTATCAATATCAATTGCCTCATATAACCTAGATGAGATTGCGCTAATTGCGCGCAAGTTATTGTTCGTATCAATAGCGCTTAATAGTGGATTCATATCATTTGGCGCATAACTAGTGCCGATAGAATGAAATCCATCGACATTTGGGCTCAGGTAGTGATCTGTACACAGAATAGTCTTTAGTTCTTTGCTGATGCTATTTGACGGAAAAAAGTTAATTTGGCCACGAACTGGCGTAATTGGAATGGCGCTACATAGTTCAAATTGCACAATGTCATTGGCGTTTGCCAGCACAACAATATCAGCCTCTAATGTTGATTTTTCTTGAAACGACACTTGCCAGAAATCTTCAAACTGTTTGATGTAAATTGCTGATGTTGCCATCAATTTACTAATTAACTGAGACTGTATTAGGGCTTGGCAGAATAGCTGTGGTTTGACCCATCCTGATTCTCCGATATATAAACCACCATCCAACAGCTCAATATTGGCAACATCGCTAGCTTCCTTTGCACTCAATTGCCGAATATCAAATGCTTGTCGCATTTTAATGTTTAACAGCGCTTGTTTATCCTTTTCACGCAAGTTATTTGCCAGTTGTATTTGGCCACAAAGACGATAGATTTCTTGGCTAGTCGCCATTTGCTTCAGGAGAGAAAGCGTATAAGCGAATCCATATTCTGCTATG
>JBFIDU010000191.1:0-3750 GCA_041603755.1 Methylophilaceae bacterium | reverse complement strand
CCGAGAAGCGATTTTATGGTTAGCACAAAAAATGAAACTACCTTTAACACATATAGGCCGCATTAATAGGACAGGCAAGCTATCTGTTTTGCACCAGAACAAGCCGGTAAATATATCAACTTTAGGATATGAGCACTTTGCCTAAAAACCCTGATCTAAAATTCCTGTTTCAACATCCAGCTAACTTATTGGCATTGGGATTTGGTAGTGGTTTGGCACCAAAAGCACCAGGCACATTTGGTACACTCATCGGATTACCACTTTATTGGTTATTGTCTAGCTACGCTTTTTACATGCAGCTAATCTTGATTTCAGCCGCTTTTATGATTGGTATCTATTTTTGTGATGTAGCTGGAAAATCGATTGGTGTCAGTGATCATGGCAGCATCGTTTGGGATGAAATAGTGGCTATGATGTTAGTGCTCACTATCACACCAAATCATTGGATATGGTGGATTATTGCTTTTATACTATTCCGCCTTTTTGATATATGGAAGCCTTTTCCGATTAGCGTATGCGATGCCAAATTGAAAGGCGGCTTTGGCGTCATGTTTGACGATCTGCTCGCGGCAATCTATGCGATGATAACAATCAAATTGATATTATGGATTCTCTAGTAACATTGAGCACAAGATTAGGCGAAGCCCTACTCAAACATGAATACATACTTACCTTGGCGGAATCATGCACTGGTGGAATGGCTTCATCTGTCATCACCGAGATTGCTGGCAGTTCTGCTTGGTTTGATTGTGGGTTTGTCACCTACAGTAACGAAGCCAAACAGAAGATGCTGGGTGTTTCTGCTGCGACCATTGAACAATATGGCGCTGTCAGTGAAGAAACTGCTTTGGAAATGGTTTTAGGCGCTATCAATCACAGCAATGCCAATATTGCTGGTAGCATTACTGGCATTGCTGGACCAAGTGGTGGCACTATTAACAAACCTGTAGGCACTGTTTGCTTTGCTTGGATAATACGAGGCAAGGAAGCAATAACTGCTACCCATCATTTCAATGATGATCGACAAGGCAATCGTCAACAAGCAACGTTAACACTATTAAACGGACTGATTGATCTAATTAACAACGACCAAACATAGCCAATCAACTACTTAGCATGCTTAAGACTCGACTTTAGTCAGAGTACTAAGCTAGTTTAAAAGCCTTTAATTCATCTGCGATAATCGCGGCGATGATGTCCATTGTCATGCCATCGACGATGCTTATTGCCGTGTCCTTTATAATACCCACGATCACCTCTGTAATCGAATGAGTGGAAATGACGGTAACGTACTGGGGCATCGTAATAAACAATTCTAGGTGCCGAATAATATACTCTAGGCGCAGCATAATAACCATGATACGCTGGTACATAACGATGTGATCTGATCACATGATGATCATGGACACCAATATTAATACCTAAACTAAATGAGTCTCTTGCTTGTGCTGTTGTAACAGCCGCCGCACTGATCGCCAGCGATGCAATGAGTAATCGTACAAGTTTCATAGCAATCTCTCCAAATGTTATTCCCCCTGTACTCTGACTAACGCCTTTTGCATGTAAAGGTTGACATTACGAAACGAATAACAAATTAGAAGATGAAAATCACTACTAATAAATCATTTCAGCGCTAATGATGGTGCTTACTTTATAAGGCAATCTATGAAATAATTACATGTTAATTTATTGATGCTTAAAAAGGTAAAAACCAGATGGACGATAACAAAAGCAAAGCGCTCGCTGCGGCTCTCTCTCAAATTGAAAAACAATTTGGAAAAGGCTCAATCATGCGTATGGGTGATAACGACGTTGACTCGGATATTCAATCTGTATCTACGGGTTCACTTGGCTTAGATATTGCGCTAGGTATTGGCGGATTACCACGTGGACGTATTGTAGAAGTATATGGTCCAGAATCATCAGGTAAAACAACACTGACCCTTTCTGTGATTGCACAAATGCAAAAAATTGGTGGCACAGCCGCTTTTATTGATGCAGAGCATGCATTAGACCCACAATATGCTGCCAAGCTTGGTGTTAATGTCCCTGATCTATTAATCTCGCAACCAGATACGGGTGAACAAGCACTGGAAATTGCAGACATGCTGGTTCGTTCTGGCTCTGTGGACATTGTTGTTATTGACTCTGTTGCAGCACTGACACCACGCGCTGAAATTGAAGGTGACATGGGTGATAGTCACATGGGCTTACAAGCTCGCTTAATGAGTCAGGCACTACGTAAGTTGACGGGCAACATCAAACGTACCAACACCTTGGTAATTTTCATCAATCAAATCCGTATGAAAATCGGCGTGATGTTTGGTAACCCTGAAACGACAACAGGTGGTAATGCTCTTAAATTTTATTCCTCCGTTCGTTTAGATATCCGCCGTACAGGTGCGATTAAACGTGGTGATGAAGTCGTCGGTTCTGAAACGCGTGTCAAAATTATTAAAAACAAAGTGGCGCCACCGTTCAAGCAAGCTGAATTTGATATTCTCTACGGAGAAGGTATCTCTAGAGAAGGTGAAATTCTTGAATTAGGGGTTAACTTGAAATTTGTTGAAAAAGCAGGTGCATGGTACAGCTACAATGGTGAAAAAATTGGACAAGGCAAAGACAATGCACGCCAGTTTTTGAAAGATAACCCTGATATTGCGAATGAAATTGACACTAAAATTCGTGGCAACTCTAAAGTATTATTGGATGAAATGATTGCCCCGCGCGAAGAAGGTGACGAATAAGCTGAAAAACAGCCTAGAGAAATCACTCAAACAACGTGCGCTTGAATATTTAAGCAAACGTGAATACTCAGCAGTGGAACTGGGCCAAAAGCTCAAAACATATGCTGATGAGTCCGATGATATTCCTGCTCTACTCAATGATTTTATAGCACGTGGCTGGTTATCTGACAGACGATTTACCGAGCAAATTGTCCGAGCAAGAAAAGTAAAATTCGGTAGCGCCAAAATCGCACATGAATTACGTGAAAAAGGTGTTGCCGACGAATTAATAGCAGATGCAGTATCAGAGGTTCAAGATAGTGAATTAGAAAATGCAACAGAGGTTTGGCATAAAAAGTTTAAACAACCTGCAAGCAATCGTAACGAATGGGCAAAGCAGGCAAGATTTCTGCAAAGCCGTGGTTTTAGTTTCGATACGATAAAAAAAGTACTGAGCAAACAAGATAATGACGATTAAATTAAGTAAAAAACCAAGTAGCAATGAAATACGAAAAGCCTTTATAGACTTCTTTGTCTCTAAAGGTCATACAGCTGTTGCGTCTAGCTCTTTAGTACCTCATGATGATCCGACCTTGCTTTTTACCAATGCGGGTATGAACCAGTTTAAAGATGTATTCTTAGGATTTGATAAACGCCCTTACACGCGAGCCACTACTAGTCAAAAATGTGTCCGCGCTGGCGGTAAGCATAATGACCTTGAAAATGTCGGCTACACTGCACGTCATCACACATTTTTTGAAATGCTGGGCAATTTTAGCTTTGGCGATTATTTCAAACGTGATGCCATTAAATACGCATGGGAGCTTTTAACGGAAGTTTATCAATTACCAGAAGAGAAACTGCTTGTTACCGTTTATGCTGAGGATGATGAAGCATATGATATCTGGCTAAAAGACATAGGTCTGCCTGCAGAGAAAATCATCCGTATTGGTGACAACAAAGGTGCGCGCTACGCTTCTGATAACTTCTGGATGATGGGTGACACAGGGCCTTGTGGTCCTTG
>JBFIDU010000190.1:0-3783 GCA_041603755.1 Methylophilaceae bacterium | reverse complement strand
GTCTGCGATATTGGTCTTTTTCGATTTATCATCTTTAACACCCGCTAACTTAACCAAGCGTTGGTTTTGCGCATCCAAACGCATGATACGCGCTTGCAGTTCACCGATTTGTTTCGCATATGCATCCAAATGCATTTGCGATGAGTTCATTGATTTTTCCAACTGCGCTGGCGACATTACTTCCACTATTTGTTGCGCTTTGTCATTGTTTTGAATGAAAGCGAAAGCTGTTATTCCAACACTTAATGCCAGCAGACCAACGCCAAGCCCAATTATTTGAAATAATGACAAAGTTTTGGGCTTTGCCATTTTGTTCGATACTAAGATAATATTCATTGTATATTAATTAATATTCTCTAAAATTAAGCAAATGCGTAAAATAAACGCCCTATTAAAAGCTAACAAAACCTCCAACAACCAATTTGATAAATTAGTTGCAGAGGCAGATAAACACCTTGACTTACAACAGTTTTGGCAAGCTGCCGCACCACAAGCCATTGCAGTTTCAAGCCATGTTGGGTTTCTAAAAAACCAAACACTCACTGTCTACGCTCACAATAATAGTGTCGCCGCAAAAATCAAGTTAACTAGCGCTAGCTTGTTGACTCAATTGCAAAATTTGCAAAAAACAGATCCCTTTTACAAACCATATAAACTTACTGGAATTATGGTCAAAGTGCAAGTAAAATCTCAAAAAATGCCCAAATATAGTGCACCCAGAATCATTAGTCGTCGTGCGGCTGCCACACTGAGAAAACTTGCTGATGATTTAGGTGACAGCGCGCTAGCAGAAAAACTACACAAATTAGCTAACAACGCTTAAGCATACCGCTAAAACAAGCTAGATACATACACATTCATTTGTTGTTACCAAAAATAACAACATATTGATTTTATTGTATATTTTAATAAAAACAGCAGCATAATGAAGTTGTTGTCCGATTCCATTATTAGTGCCATAATGCCTCAGTTGTTACAAATCATTTACATATTGTGGCAACTCGCTCAGTAAGCGTTATAAAACAATTCAAATTCAATAAAATAATTATAGTTAAGATGCAATAGAAAATTAGGAGAAGTTATGTCAGTCGCATTAATGATCGCCATAGCTGCCGCAGTTCTAGCAGTGCTATATGGTTTAGTAATGAGTAAATGGATTACCAATTTGCCTTCGGGTAACGCGCGAATGCAGGAAATTGCTGGCGCAATTCAACAAGGGGCTGCAGCCTATCTGGCCCGACAATACAAAACCATCGCCATCGTTGGCGTCATTCTTACAATAGCAATCGCCCTCTTACTTGATTATCAAACTGCAATTGGCTTTGTGCTTGGCGCTGTATTATCTGGCGCTTGTGGCTTTATCGGTATGAATGTATCTGTTAAAGCAAACGTACGAACAGCACAGGCAGCAACCAATGGTATTGTTCCTGCTTTAGATGTCGCGTTTAAAGGTGGTGCGATTACTGGCATGCTTGTCGTAGGCTTAGGTTTGCTTGGCGTTGCTGGGTTTTATTGGTTCCTAGGTGCTGAGAATGCAGACAACCTCAATCCTCTGATTGGCCTAGCATTTGGTTCATCACTAATTTCAATTTTTGCTCGCTTAGGCGGGGGAATTTTTACCAAAGGTGCTGACGTAGGAGCAGACTTGGTAGGTAAAGTAGAGGCTGGCATCCCAGAAGATGACCCGCGCAATCCTGCCGTCATTGCGGACAATGTTGGTGATAATGTTGGCGACTGCGCAGGTATGGCTGCTGATTTATTTGAAACCTATGCTGTTACCATCATCGCGACCATGGTGCTCGGACACTTAATGGTGACTAATGCAGGGGCAAATGGCATTTTGTACCCACTGATGTTGGGTGCTGCATCGATTGTCGCTTCTATTATCGGCTGCTTCTTTGTTAAAGCAAAACCGGATATGAAGAATGTGATGCCAGCGCTATATAAAGGCTTAGCAGTTGCCGGTATATTATCTCTCATTGCATTTTACTTTGTTACGATGCAAATGTTCCCAGATGGGATCGCCGTGGGCGGCATGCTTGTATCTGCTACGGCTTTATTTGGTGCATGTGCAGTTGGTCTTATCCTCACTGGATTGCTTGTTTGGATTACCGAATATTATACCGGCACAGAATACGCACCTGTGAGGCACGTTGCACAGGCCTCAACAACCGGTCATGCAACCAATATTATCGCAGGCATTGGTATTTCAATGAAATCAACAGCTTGGCCAGTCCTCTCTGTATGTTTAGCGATTTGGTGTTCTTTCGAACTTGCAGGATTATATGGGGTAGCTATTGCTGCGACTTCGATGTTGAGTATGGCAGGCATTGTGGTAGCGCTGGATGCATATGGCCCTATCACAGACAATGCTGGTGGTATTGCAGAAATGGCAGAATTACCAAGCAGCGTTCGCGATGTAACAGATCCATTAGATGCTGTGGGTAACACAACCAAAGCAGTGACAAAAGGTTATGCCATCGGATCTGCCGGATTAGCAGCATTGGTTCTGTTTGCAGATTACACGCATAAATTAGAAGTTGAAGGCATAGTTGCTAGCTTTGACTTAAGTGATCCAATGGTGATTATTGGCTTGTTCATCGGCGGTTTAATCCCATTCTTATTTGCCGCAATGGCCATGGAAGCGGTAGGACGTGCAGCCGGTGCTGTCGTTGAAGAAGTACGTCGCCAATTCCGAGAAATTAAAGGCATTATGGAGGGCACTGGAAAGCCAGAATATGGTCGTGCGGTTGATATGTTAACAACAGCTGCCATTAAGGAAATGATGCTCCCATCACTACTCCCAGTCGCTGTACCGATTGCAGTTGGTTTAATTCTCGGTCCAGTAGCGCTAGGTGGTTTATTGATGGGTACCATTATTACTGGCTTATTTGTTGCTATTTCCATGTGCACAGGTGGTGGCGCATGGGATAATGCCAAAAAATACATTGAAGATGGCAATCATGGTGGTAAAGGCTCTGAGGCGCATAAAGCGGCAGTCACTGGCGATACTGTAGGTGACCCTTATAAGGATACTGCTGGGCCCGCCATTAACCCACTGATTAAAATTATCAATATTGTGGCGTTATTAATCGTACCTTTGTTACACTAGTCAGCAGCATGATAAAAAACCAGCGCTTGTCGCTGGTTTTTTTAATCCTCAAAATGTGGCGGCAATAAATCCTCGAGAAAAAAAGCTGATAATTCAGAACGTCCTGCCAAACCAGATTTACGATATACAGCACGCGCTTGATCTCGAATCGTTCGCTCACTAGTCGCTCTGATATTAGCAATTTGCTGATGACTTAAACCTTTTAAAATTAACATGCCAACTTCGGTTTCAGACTTAGTGAGCTGCCACTGATCAAACTGCTTGAGTATTTGTTTTGATAACCCTGCCACCAAATCTCGATTAGCATCTTGCCACTGCTTTGCTTGCTGATGTGCAGCAGCTAAATCGCGTTTTAAATGACTGATTCTTGATTGCGTAAGCTGAAAATAAAACCAGCCAAAATAAATAATACCGACTACTGAAGCAAATAAAATCAACAGCTCAATAACAATATGATTTAACGCAATACCATCTTGGTAATCGCCCACAATATCAAGCAAAATTAATGAAAAGACGATAATGCAGAGCAATATTGCCCACTTACTTAGCTGTTTCTTAATGTCTTGTTGGCTATCGTCAATCATCAAATCGTTTCCTACGTCATTTGGCGGATGTATTGATAAGGAGTTTATCCCAAAATCATTCTTATTGTTTTTTTTAATCAGGAGATG
>JBFIDU010000189.1:0-3790 GCA_041603755.1 Methylophilaceae bacterium | reverse complement strand
CGGTTTCCAACAGAATTTAAGGTGCCCTAACTCACCTTAGATGTAGCAAATGCATAGCAATATGCATCTCCTTGATCGTGAACGATCTTTTGAGTCGCATTCATTCATATGATGTAAGTCGGCTATTTTTTTGAGTTGGGTAAATTTATTTTTAGAGGCCATAGATGTTAATGCGCTCCTGTAATAAGGATAGGGGAATATGGAGCAAGAGGTTAAGACGACAAAGATTAAGAAGTTGAATACACAACAGTTGTTTGGTGATGGCAAAGAAATTTTAATCGAGCATTTGGGCGAAAGTTATTTGTTAAGTATAACTAAGCAAAAAAAATTATTGCTGACTAAATGTAAGTATCAGTTTCGACTGTAATGGTATCAATCGAAGCAATGAGGGAATGACATGAGTCAAAAAAATGAACATAGACGTATTCTGCTGAATAAAAATCAAAGCGGTTTAGTTGAGTATTGTGAGCGATGCGAAGTGGTGGAGGTTGAAATAGGGCCGGTGAGCATACGTTTGCAAGCGCAGGATTTGGCGCTATTTAGCACATTAATCCAAGAGGCTGATAGCCGACTACGTTACTACAATATGGAAAAAGCACGGTTTGAGGCAGATGTGGTTAAGGTTGGGGGTATCCATTGACCGCCAACATTTTATTAAAATATCCATCTGGTTTTATATCGCTTAAAGCACAAGAGAAAAATGGCTTGAAAGATGATTACGCACTAGATCGCAAAGCGTTTGATCATGACGTTGCTTCATTTGAGACGATTGCTTTAAATGTAATCAGGAACCAGAAGCAATCTAAAGGTAAATATCTACAAGCAGTTGGTTTAATGTTAGTGTTATTTGGACATGCTTTCCTTTTATATTTGCTTGTGTATAAAACAGACATTCAGCAAAAAATACAACAGTCAGCATCACCTATTACAGTGAGCATTATTGCGCCGCCCGCACCTGAGCCAGTTCCAGAACCAGAATTGGTGCCTATTATCAAGCCAGAAAAGCCAGCAAAAAAAACGGTTATTAAACCCAAAAAAGTTGTTGAGAAGATAGTGCCTTTAGAGAATTTAGAGCAGCCGCTAATCGAGGCAACAACAGAGCCTGTCATCGACAGTATGCCTCATGTAGAAGAGATGGCTGCGCCAGAAGTTGAGCAAACAGCGGCGCCATCACCGCCAAAAGCTGCGGAAATAGAAGAGGTTATAGAGCAGCCGAAATTTGGAGTGGCATATTTGAATAATCCAGCACCAAATTACCCACGACTATCCAGAAAAATTGGAGAAGAAGGACGAGTGTTGTTGAAGGTTTTAGTTTCTGAGAAGGGAGCAGCAAATACTGTGGAAATTGAAAAAAGTAGCGGTTTTACGCGCTTGGATGAATCGGCAATTGATGCAGTGAAACGATGGAAATTTATACCTGCACGTAAAGGAGCGCAGGCTTTAAGTGCCTACGTGTTGGTTCCCATCAGTTTTGCACTGGATTAAAAAGCAAAGTCTGAATTAGTTTATTGATTAACACAGTATTTTTACTCAAATTTAAGTAATTTTTATACAGGAAATATGATGCAAATAACACAACAATTTGAAGGTCTTAACTTTATTGCACAAGGCGGAATGGTTTCAATATTGGTCGCGGCAACTCTATTGGTAATGTCAGTGCTGAGCTGGTATTACATCTTGGTCAAAGCTTATCAGGGCTATAAAGCAAAAATAACGATGAAACGTTATGTTGAAAAGTTTTGGAGTAAGCCAACACTGCAAGCGGCCTTACAAATGCAAGAAGTAAAAACACCTGCATATCGGCTGGCAATTACAGCAGTAGAATCAACACAACATCATCAGCAGCATGCGAGTAAAAATTTAGCTGCTTGTTGTAGTCAAGATGAGTTTATTGCACGTAACTTGAGAAGAACATTGTCAAGAGAGCAAGCCAGCTTAGAAACTGGGCTGTCGTTGTTGGCTACCGTAGGTAGTATTGCACCCTTTGTTGGATTATTTGGTACGGTATGGGGTATTTATCATGCATTAGTTGCGATCGGTACGAGCGGGCAAGCTTCAATTGATAAAGTAGCTGGACCAGTGGGCGAGGCATTGATTATGACGGCAATTGGTTTGGCCGTTGCGATACCTGCTGTATTGGCTTACAACGCCTATGTGAAAACGAATAGAACGATCATGGCAGACTTGGAGCATTTTGCTCAAGACTTACATACCTTATTGACGACAGGCGCGCCACTAACGACGCATCAGCTTAGCAAGATCCCAAATAATGTTGCTGACATGCATGGCTATAAAAAAGCAGAAAATGGAGCGTCAGTATGATGGGCGGAAATCAGTTTAGCGCTGGCGAGCACACGCAACCAATGAGTGAAATTAACACAACGCCATTGGTCGATGTGATGTTGGTTTTGCTTGTTATTTTTATTATCACAGCGCCTTTACTTACACATGCAGTCAAAATTAATTTGCCGCAGGCAACAAGTCAGCCGATTGAGGATAAGCCTGAGGTAATTAGCATCGCTATTAATGATTTAGGGCAACTTTACTGGAATGATGTGCTACTAGTCGAGGACGAGTTAGAGCAGAAGCTCACACAAGTGGCGGAACAAGAACCACAACCAGAGCTGCATATACGTGCGGATAAAGGAACGCGCTATCAAGTGCTAGCTGAAGTGATGGCAGATGCGCAGAATGCAGGCGTAACCAAGCTCGGCTTTGTTAGTGAACCCAAGTCAGGCGAATAGTGATGATGGGCTCAATAAAGACATGGGCTTGGGTGCATAAATGGTCAAGCCTCGTTTGTACCGTTTTTATGTTATTACTGTGCTTAACTGGCTTACCGTTAATTTTTGGTCATGAAATTGGCCACCTATTAGGCGATGAAGTTGAGCCGCCAACAATGGCAGCAGATACCCCGCTCGCCAGCATGGATGCGGTGATTGACAGTGCAAAAGCACGTTATCCAAATGATGTGGTTCAGTATGTGTTTAAAGAGCCTGACGAATCAACTTTTTGGTTTGTTAGCTTAGGAAAAACACCGCTAGATCAAGACAATAAGTTCTTAATGATTGATTCAAGAACTGCAAAAATATTAGATGAGCCGAAATTTGATGAAGGTTTTATGCACATTATGCTTAGGCTGCATGTTGATTTATTTGCAGGTTTGCCTGGTATGTTGTTTTTGGGCTTGATGGGGTTTTTAATGGTGATTGCGGTGGTATCAGGTGTTATTTTATATGCACCCTTTATGCGACGTATTGCATTTGGCGAAATCCGTAAAAACCGTGCAGCTAAATTAAAACGTTTAGATACGCACAACTTTTTAGGTGTTGTCACGTTAGTTTGGGTTTTTGTTGTTGGGTTAACTGGGGTTGTGAATGCATGGTCTGAGCTGGTGGTGAACTATTGGCAGGCGGATCAAATGGCCGAAATGGTCGCACCCTACAAAGACTTGCCGCCGCCAACGCGTTTTGCTTCTATTCAAGCAGGTATTGATGTTGCTAAGCAACTTGAGCCTGATTTGAATTTAGCGTTTATTGCCTTCCCAGGGACTGCGTTTTCCAGCCAACACCATTACGGTGTTTTTATGAATGGCAACACGCCATTAACTGCGCGCTTATATAAGCCGGTCTTGATTGATGCGCAGACTGCAGAGCTAACAGATAGCAGAGAAATTCCATGGTATATGACAGCGTTTCTGATTTCACAGCCACTTCATTTTGGCGACTATGGCGGCATGACGCTTAAGGTGATATGGGCGATATTGGATATCTTAACCATTATTGTGTTG
>JBFIDU010000188.1:0-3793 GCA_041603755.1 Methylophilaceae bacterium | reverse complement strand
TAACATAAGTAACTATCACACTAAGAATAAGATTAGCTTTTTAAAATTAATCATGAATTTATACCCAGTCACCATTTTAGAAAACTTTTATGAAAACCCTGATGAGGTGAGGCGCTTTGCACTAAGTCAAAAATACAAATATAGACAAGAAATTAAAGGCGCTGATTATGTGTACCCAGGTTGTAGAACTAAGGATATCTCACTTATCAATAAACCTTTATTTGATAAAGTCAGCGAAAAAATTATTTCCTTATTTCACAACGCAGAAAATGATTACATGCGATGGAGGATCACTACAAATTTTCAAATTGTATCAGCGGAGTTCAGTGAAGGAGTAATTCACACTGACCATAATACTGTTTTTGCTGCTGTTCTCTATTTAACGCCCGATGCGCCATTGGATTCTGGTACCTCATTATTTAAGCCGAATGCCAAGTTTGATCAGGAAAAGTATGAATGGTGTTTAAAAGAGAATGACCGACGCTTTGACCAAGGTGAGATTGTCATGGATACCTCATACCATGAGATGTTTGATGAAGTTGTACGTGTGAATAATGTCTACAATACACTCATTTTATATGAAGGCCGACATTACCACGCAGCGAATAAATTCTTTGGCAAGACGCTTAAAGACTCGCGATTAGCGCAGGTGTTTTTTGTGAACAAAATTGATGCGCAAAAGTATAGTTCTTTCCCTGTTTGGCGTAGCCAGCAAGTAAAGATTTAGATTTTTAACCAACTAATAGCGTTAGATTGCTTCGGCGCTATATGTCAGCCTAAGGTTGTCACTGCGAGCGAAGCGTGGCAGTCCAGTAAGCAGTAATAGTCATAAATCATAAACGCTTGATTGCTTCACTACGTTTTAAATGAAACATGATAGTCACTGCGAGGACGATAGGACGCGGCAGTCCAGTAAAGCATCTAATTGTTACAGAAACTGGATTACTTCACAGCGTTCGCAATGACAGATGATGGTAACTGCAAGCGGAGCGTGGCAGTTCATTGAATATGCAAAAATATTTATGAGTGATGTTTTTATAGAAAATGCGCAATTTCCATTTTAAAATTCATAGATGATCAAACAACCCTGTGTTTATATATTGGGAAACCAGAAGAATGGTACTCTATACACTGGAGTAACATCAGATTTAATCAAGCGGGTATGGCAGCACAAGGAGAATCTGGTTGATGGTTTTACCAAGAAATATCAAGTGCATCAATTGGTCTATTATGAGTTAGTAGATGATATGTCAGTTGCCATTGCGCGTGAAAAGCAAATTAAAGCGGGGTCAAGAGCTAAAAAGATCGCTTTGATTGAGCGTCAAAACCCAGCATGGGTAGATTTATATGATGGGTTGATCGCGTAGCATAAGACTGTAAAACGATTCAATCATCACGAGTACTGGATTGCTTCACAACGTTCGCAATGACATCAAACTATCAAGGTAACAGACCTAAGAATTGTCCTTCGTTTCTATTAAGTCTTACTCGTCTACACCTAGTTCTTGAATCTTCCTCGTTAATGTATTCCTACCCATACCTAGCTGGGTAGCGGCCTCAATTCGGCGCCCATCAGTATGTTGCAGTGCCTTTTTGATAATGACGCGCTCAAAGTCTTTTGTTAAGCCATCTAGCAGGCCTTGTTCACCTCGATTAAGTGCATCTGCTACCTCTTGTGCTAATGCCTCTTGCCATGAGTTACTTGTCGTTGATTTAGCTTTCGTTTCTTTTAATTCAGGGGGTAAATCAGCTACATCAATATTTTGTCCTGGTGCCATGACGGTGAGCCAGTGACAAACATTTTCTAACTGTCTTACATTACCACTCCAGTTAACTGCAGTTAGATATTTCAGCGCTGCATCGGACAGTTTCTTGGCTTCGACACCTAAGTTTTGCGCACTTTGTTGCAGGAAATGCTTGGCAAGCAGTGGAACATCCTCTCGTCTTTCGCGCAGGGCTGGAAGCCTTAAGCGGATAACATTGAGTCTATGGAACAAGTCTTCACGGAACAAGCCTAGTTTAACGCGCTCTTCTAAATCTTGGTGCGTGGCGGCAATGACGCGGACATTGACCTTAATTGGCTGATGACCGCCAACACGGTAAAACTGACCATCACTGAGAACGCGCAGTAAACGGGTTTGTAAATCCGCAGGCATATCACCAATTTCATCTAAAAACAATGTACCGTTATCGGCTTGTTCAAAGCGACCACGTCTAGCAGCTTGAGCACCCGTAAAAGCGCCACGCTCATGGCCAAATAATTCTGACTCCAATAAGTCCTTTGGAATGGCTGCCGTATTAATGGCAATAAACGGATTATTTGCCCTAGGGCTGTGCCTATGTAATGCACTGGCCACTAACTCTTTACCGCTACCTGATTCGCCATTAATGAGAACAGTGGCGTGTGATCGGCTTAAGCGTCCAATAGCACGAAATACTTCCTGCATGGCTGGTGCTTGACCAATGATTTCTGGTGTTTCTTCTAGTTCTACAGTCTCTACTTCTTGACGCAGTGTTTCATCGACAGCGCGTTTAATGACATCTAATGCTTGATCGACATCAAATGGTTTTGCTAGATACTCAAAAGCGCCATTTTGGAAAGCAGCGACTGCGCTTTCCAAGTCTGAGTAAGCTGTCATGATGATGACAGGAATTTCTGGGAATCTGTCTTTTACTTCTGTTAAAAAATCTAAACCAGAACCACCAGGCATGCGAATATCACTGACGATCACTTGCGGTTGATGTTGCGCTAGCGCAGCTAAAGCATCGCTCGTGTTAGAAAATGTCTCAAATTCTAGATCAGCTCGAGCGAGTGCTTTTTCAAAGACCCAGCGAATTGATTTGTCGTCATCTAATATCCAAATTGGTTTCATCTCGTTATTCACTCACTTTACTATTATTGTTCGATAATGGCATTTTTGATTAGGGTGCTTTCAACAGGTAGCAAAATTGTAAAACAGGTTTGACCTGGCTGGCTCTTACATTCGATCATGCCATGGTGCTGCGTGACGAATGTTTGCGCCAGTGCAAGACCTAAGCCAGACCCACCTTCACGACCTGATACCAGCGGGTAAAAGATTTTATCTACCATATCTGCCGGAATGCCTGGGCCATTATCAATAATGTCTAATCTTATGCCAACCCGATAGCGTTTTCTGCTTAGTGTCACTTGTCTAGCAGCGCGGGTGCGTAGCGTAATTTTAGCCTGTTCTGTTCCTTGTGATAGCAGAGCCTGTACTGCGTTACGTGCGATGTTGAGCACTGCTTGAATGAGTTTTTCTCTGTCTCCAATCAGTTCAGGCAGGCTAGTATCATAGTCTCTTTGTACTTTAATATTATTTGGCGATTCGGCTAATAACAGACTGCGCACTCGTTCTAGGACTTCGTGGATATTAGTTGGTTCGTATTTTGGCACACGGTGTGGTACCAAAAGCCTATCCATTAGTCCTTGCAAACGATCTGCTTCTTTAATAATCACTTGCGTATATTCACGTAAACTGGGTTGCGGCAATTCATGTTCCAGTAGCTGTGCGGCTCCTCTCAATCCCCCAAGTGGATTGCGAATTTCATGTGCAAGATTACGCAACAGCTCGGAATTAGCCTGCTGCTGTATCAGCATGCGCTCCTCTTTAGCAATGCGTAATTGCTGGTCCATTTGTTGGAATTCCAAAATAAGTCTTGCATCATGCATCACAGTTGGTGTAACGGTGCAAGTGACTGCAAACGAAAGCTGGCGCTGGGTCGTAATAGCAAACTCATGCTCTCTAAACGGCCCGTTGCTCGCGGTGGCATG
>JBFIDU010000187.1:0-3808 GCA_041603755.1 Methylophilaceae bacterium | reverse complement strand
CCTTTTGGTTCTATGCCATGTTCTTTATTAAAAGCAGTTTGTATAGCGCGGCGACGGTTCGTTTCATCCATCGCCAATTTCATGCTCTTGGTAACGCTATTGGCATAGAAAATTACTTTCCCGTTTAAGTTACGCGCAGCGCGGCCTGCTGTTTGAATCAGCGAACGCTCTGACCTCAAAAAACCTTCTTTATCGGCATCTAACACAGCAACCAATGAGACCTCAGGAATATCCAGACCTTCACGTAATAGGTTGATACCAACCAGCACATCAAACTCGCCCAAGCGCAAATCACGAATAATCTCTACACGTTCAACCGTATCAATATCGCTGTGTAAGTAACGTACTTTTATTCCATGCTCACTTAGATAATCAGTCAAATCCTCTGCCATACGTTTGGTTAATGTGGTCGCCAACACACGCTCTCCAAGCTCTGTTCTTAACTTTATCTCTCCAAGCAAATCGTCTACTTGCGTATCTGCTGGCTTTACAATAATTTCAGGATCAATTAAACCTGTTGGCCTTGCAATCATCTCTACTACTTGCTGTTGGTGATTCTTCTCGTAATCTGCTGGTGTAGCAGAGATAAAAACAGCCTGCCGCATAATGCGTTCAAACTCTTCAAATTTAAGTGGTCTATTATCCATTGCTGATGGTAAGCGCCAGCCATAATCCACCAAATTGCTTTTTCGCGCCCTATCACCTTTATACATCGCGCCGATTTGTGGAATGGTGACATGACTTTCATCTAAAATCATCAGTGCATCTTGTGGCAAGTAATCAATCAAAGTCGGTGGTGGCTCACCTGGCTTCGCGCCTGACAAATGCCGAGAGTAGTTTTCAATCCCTTTGCAAAAACCAATCTCATTCAACATTTCCAAATCAAAGCGGGTACGCTGCTCTATACGCTGCGCTTCCACTAGTTTTTGCTCTTTTACAAAAAAATCAACGCGCTCACGCAATTCCGTTTTGATGGTCTCCATCGCTCTTAGCGTAGTCTCTCTGGTTGTTACATAATGACTTTTTGGATAGATAGTAAAGCGCTGTATTTTATTAAAAATTTCGCCTGTTAAGGGGTCAAACAACGATATGCTGTCGACTTCATCATCGAACAAGCTTACTCTTACAGCGGTTTCATTATTCTCCGCTGGGAATATGTCAATCACATCGCCACGTACTCTGAAAGTACCTCGACTAAAATCGAAGTCGTTGCGCTGGTATTGCATGCCGATTAAGATTTCGATGGCATCACGCTGAGGCATTTTATCGCCCTGTTTCAAGTGTAAAACCATGGCGTGATAATCTTGCGGGTCGCCTATGCCATATATCGCTGAAACAGAAGCGACAATAATACTGTCTTCACGCTCTAATAAAGCTTTAGTTGCAGATAATCGCATCTGCTCAATATGGTCATTAATACTAGAGTCTTTTTCGATAAACAAATCACGCGAAGGCACATAAGCCTCAGGCTGATAGTAATCGTAGTAGCTAACAAAATATTCGACAGAATTATTAGGGAAAAACTCTCTAAACTCACTGTAAAGTTGTGCAGCCAACGTTTTATTCGGCGCCATCACAATAGCAGGCCGGCCTAGCCGCGCAATCACATTTGCCATCGTATACGTCTTGCCAGAACCTGTTACACCAAGCAATGTTTGATATTTCAAACCATCTCTTATGCCCTGCTCTAGCTGATCAATCGCTTTCGGTTGATCCCCTGCGGGTGGGAAAGGCTGGTGAAGCTGATACTTACTGTTTGGAAAGGTAACAATCACACATCGTCTCTAAATTAAAATCAACAGTAGATTTTAACAGGCTTTAACCATAATGCTTAGATCATCTTTTTCATCAAGATCACAAAATGTAGAACTTTGTTTATAGAGCGGAGTCAGTGTTAGTAGAAAATTATTCGAGAACACTAAAATATTATGCAAATCATTATTCTTTTATGCGCTTTATTAGCAAGCGCGCTACCAGCTTATGCCTACGACAAACAAGCACTTATTGAATCTTACTTCAGTACCGTAATGATACGTGGCTACAATCAGACAGGCGGATTGGCCTATGGATCAGGTGTTGTTGTTGATAAAGATACCGTCATTACCAATTGTCATGTTTTAAGAAGTACCAACCAGCCTTGGATATCACGAGGCCAAGATACCTTTGCAATCAAGACCGTTAGAGCAGATACATGGCACGACTTATGTTTAGTTACAACTGACCCATTGCCATTACAACCTGTCAGAATTGGAAACAGTATCTCACTTAAACGCGGGCAAGAAGTCGCTGGTATTGGTCATTCCAGTGGCTCACCTGCCCCACTTACCTCAACTGGTAATGTGCAAGGCTTGTATGCTGCAAACCCTGGCAAAGTTATTAGAACAAATGCTAAATTCCTCATGGGCGCAAGCGGAAGCGGCCTATACGATATGAATGGCCATTTAGTGGGCATTAACACATTTAAAACCGCAGGCAGAGGCGGTAGCATTCACTTTGCGTTACCTGTGGAGTGGATAGACGTACTTAAGAAACTACCCGAGGAAACAAAATTCCCAATCACTGGAAAAGCTCTTTGGGAAGAAGACGAAGATAAAAAACCGTTTTACATGCAAGCGGCAGTCCCAGAGTCTCGTCATGATTGGCCTAAATTGGAAGAAGTGGCCACTAGATGGACGAAAGCAGAACCAAAAAGCCCAGATGCATGGATTGCTTTAGGTGTTAGCCAGGAAAAACTCGGCAATATTGAGCTAGCTAAAGAATCTTATGAACAATCCATTGCTTTAGATATGAATAATATTGAGGCTTTGATGAAAGTGGGCGATCTAGCCAAAAAAAGTGGCGATCAACGCTCACTCGATCATGTGTATGCTGAACTGATTAAAATTGATAAAGAAGTTGGCGAGCAATACAAAGCATTTAATGAATGTAATGCAACTTGTTAATTAAAAAAAAGCCCCATTCGGGGCTTTTTATTTGCACAAACAAGCTTACCTAAAGCAGTAATTTTTGCGTACAATATAGGGTTAAATTAAAATCTCTATAACTAATTAAACATTATCTCGCATTAAGGAAAGCGCATTTTGGCAAACTCTTCGTCTCAGTCGATTCTCTCAACACGCGTATTAAGCATTAAAGAATCACCAACCCTTGCAATTACGGCAAAAGCAGGTAAATACAAAGCTGAAGGTAGACCCATTATTGGGCTAGCAGCAGGAGAGCCTGACTTTGACACACCACAACACATCAAAGATGCTGCCAAAGCTGCTATTGACGCAGGGTTTACCAAATACACCCCTGTGACGGGTATTCCTGGCCTTAAAAAAGCGATTGTTTCTAAATTCAAGCAAGACAATGATTTAGACTATAACGTCAATGAAGTGATTGTTGGCGTCGGTGGTAAACAAACCATATTTAACCTTTGTTTAGCTGTATTAAACAAGGGAGATGAAGTGATCGTGCCAGCGCCTTACTGGGTAAGTTATGCCGATATTGCACTGGTTGCCGAAGCAATTCCTGTCATTATTGAATGTGGCATCGAGCAAGGCTTTAAATTAAAACCAGAGCAGCTAGAGGCTGCAATCACTCCTAAAACAAAATTAGTGATGCTGAACTCCCCTTCTAATCCAACAGGTGCGGTTTATAACTTGGATGAGCTAAAAGCTCTAGGTGAAGTGTTACTGAAACATCCGTATGTGTTAGTGGCTACGGATGATATGTATGAACATGTGAATTTAACAGGCGATAAATTTTACAATATCCTTAACGCAACACCTGAACTAAAAGACCGCTGTATCGTGCTGAATGGCGT
>JBFIDU010000186.1:0-3814 GCA_041603755.1 Methylophilaceae bacterium | reverse complement strand
GTGGGAGCAACGCACTGTACCGATGGTGGTTGCGCAAAGTTTAGAGGACTTCCCCTATATCGTTAAGTTTTTAACGACAAAGTGGCCTAACGAGAAAATTATTTCGTATTTAGAGAAACTGATTCAAGATAATCGTGGTGGAGAGCGCTCTGGTTTTTCGCAAGCCGTTATCGAAGAAATTTTGTTGCTAATCGTTGTGTTAAAAGCACGTCAATATCTTTAATCCAAAAACATCGCTAACAAATCATTGAGATAGCGTTGACCTTTTAGCGTTGGTTTAATCGTCTGTAAGTTCCTTGTTAGCAACCCCTTATCTACTGCATGCTTTATTACATTTTGTAGCGTGATTAAAGGCAGCCCTGTCCGCTCTTGAAACAACTCCACATCAAAGCCATCGGTCAAACGGAGCGCGTTCATCATAAACTCAAAGCCTAAATCAGATTGTGCAATCACCCATGTATTGTCGACTGCATTGCCTGCCTCTGCTTGTTCCATAAATGCTTTGGGGTGTTTATGGCGTGTTTCGCGGGTGATTTTATCGTGGTAGCTCAGCTTGCTATGTGCACCTGCACCTATGCCCAAATAATCACCAAAAGACCAATAATTCAAATTATGACGTGCTTGGCTTTTGGGCTTGCAAAAGGCAGATGTTTCATAATGCACATATCCGTTGTTAGCCAGGAAGCTTTCTATCTTCTCTTGCATGTCTGCACTCACATCATCACTCGGTAGACTGGGTGGGGTGCGGTAAAAAGGGGTATTGGGCTCAAGCGTTAAATGATAAAACGATAAATGGTCTGGGTTTAAATTCACCGCTTTTTGCGCATCCGCGAGTGCATCTTCCAAGCTTTGATTAGGTAATCCATACATCACATCTAAATTAACACGGTCAAACGTGGTTAATGCCAATTCAGCCGCCGCTAATGCTTGCTTATCATCATGAATCCTACCCAAGGCTTGCAAATAATCTGCATTAAAGCTCTGTATACCCAAAGAAACGCGATTCACGCCAGCCGCTTTATAACCTTTAAAATGTGCTATATCGACAGTCCCAGGATTCGCTTCAAGTGTAATCTCAGCTTCATACTCTAGTGGCGTGAGCATATTAACGGCAGTGAGTATTTCATCAATAGATTCTGGGTTAAACAAGCTGGGTGTACCCCCGCCAAAAAACACACTCCTGATTTTTCTGCCGTACACACGCGGTACTGATTGTTCTAAGTCTGCAATCAGCGCAGCAACATAACGCTTTTCTGGAATCTCGCTACGATTCTCATGTGAATTAAAGTCACAGTATGGGCACTTCTTTAGACACCAAGGAATGTGAATATATAACGACAGTGGTGGTGGGTTTTTTAAGCCTGATTTGGTATGGCTGCCTGTGGTGGGTGCCGCTTGGTTAACCTTGTTTACTTCAGATGCTGGAACAATAGGAATCATGCGACTATTATATTTTATTAAGTTGAGAAAAACGCAAGAAATAATTGGATAGCTTTAAATACTAACCTTAGCAGGAGCAACAATGAAGATAAACGAGATACGGACATTTATTCCGAGCAAAGATTACGAATTATCAAAGTCATTCTATCGATTACTGGGATTCTCAAGCCAAACAGTAAGCGATGAGCTCACAATTTTTACAAAAGACGCATGCACTTTTTTTCTACAAAAATATTACAACGAGGAGTTCGCAAAGAATCTTATGTTGCAACTAGTTGTTGCTGATATAGACGCAGCTTTTACATTTATATCTGAACTAGAATTGAGCGATATTAGGTATACAGAAATAAAGCAAGAAGCCTGGGGTAAAGTTGTTTATTTGTGGGGGCCATCAGGTGAACTGTGGCATATCACAGAACTAATAGCTAAATAGTAATATTAATTTACTCTATTCAGTCTTATAATTGAGGTAGCGCAGGTGGTACCATCAGTTCACTTTGTAAGCAATTGCTTCAGCCTTTTCACATTATCTGCAAGTTCATTTTTATTACAACTAGCAAAGCCTAATCGAATCCCTTGCGTATTAGGTGTTGCCAAATTGAAGATTAGCGCATGTGGTATTTGCATTTGTTCATTTAAGCTTCGTTTAGTAACGGATTTTAACTTGGTTTCGCTTTTAAATCTAAGCCAGAAGGCTAGTCCGCCATGCGGCATATCAAAGTCTATATATCCCGATAACTCAGTTCTTAATAGTTCAGCCAGTAGAGTGCGACGTTCAGCATAAATTTTAAATGCTTTACGAATATGACGTTTCATTTCTCCACTATCAATCAGTTCTGATGTGGCAAGTTCGGTCACGGTATTACCTTGCCGGTCAATCAACATGATTTCAGCGGCGCATCGATCAATAAATTTTTGTGGGGCAACGATATAACCTATTCTCAGACCAGGCGCTAATACTTTGGATAAGGAGCCTATGTAAAGAACTCTTCCAGAGCGATCATCGCTACACAACGGAAAGACAGGGTGGTGTGAGAAATGAAATTCATGGTCATAATCGTCTTCAATAATCACAAAATCATATTGTTCAGCCAGTAACAATAATCGCAGTCTTCGCTCTGCAGAGAGCATAACGGTAGTTGGAAATTGGTGGTGCGGTGTTACATAAATCGCTTTAATTTTAGTTTTTCTACATAAGCTTTCTAATTCATCAAGTTTGAGCCCATGTTCATCTAAGCCAACTTCAATGATATTAGCACCACATGATCTGAACGCTTCTCTAGCAGGAGCATAAGTTAAATGTTCAAAAACCACATTATCGCCAGCAGAGGTGAGAATTCTAGCAGCAAGGAAAA
The DNA here is from genome assembly GCA_041603755.1 of Methylophilaceae bacterium. Taxonomy (GTDB): domain Bacteria; phylum Pseudomonadota; class Gammaproteobacteria; order Burkholderiales; family Methylophilaceae. The sequence goes on along the minus strand of JBFIDU010000186.1, from coordinate 1,019 downwards.
TGCCCATCTGACTACCACGGACAATACAAACTTGATTAATGTCTGTGTGCATTGCTCTTTCCATATTAAGCATAGTCGATACTGATTTTCTTAGTGCTAAAGCGCCTCTTGGATTTTCATAACCCAGAAGGTTGGCTCTTGAGGATGATATTAATGCATGTCGAAAAGTTCTTGAAAGCACTTCATATGGAATGAGTCTTGTATCAGGAATGCCATCATTGAATGGTTTTAGTTTGTCTGTAGTGAGCTCACGATCGATAACAGGAGATAGTTCTGTTGGTGTCGATAAGTTATGTAAAGCGCTAATGTTTTGGCTAGAGGTATCTTCTAGTTTATGCACTGTTGGGATATCAGCTGCAACAAATGTACCTCTGCGAAACTCAGTCGTTAACCATCCCTGCGCGACAAGCTCATCATAAGCAAGAACTACGGTTTTTCTATTAACACCCAGTGACTGTGCTAAATCCCTTGTGCCAGGCATTGCCGTTAAAGGACTTAGACGCCCAAGCTGAATTTCTTGAATGATTTTTTTTGCAATTTGCATATAGACTGCCAGGCTTGAGTGCTTTGTAATTTCAATTCTCATATCCCACAATCTAAGCATCGTATCTCCAGTTAATGTCAGCTGAGCCCTTTCTATAGAGGCTTAAAACAAAATAACACATTAGCTTAGCCTTTGTTGAATTACTCATGTGGACCATCCTATTTATTTTTTCTGGATGGTTTGGACCATGCAGTTTGCCATGTCTGGAGGATACTAAACTGTTAACAATTTGTTACATTTACGGCTCTGTTGTTTACATTGAAGTAACAATTAGGTCTTTAATATAGTAATCATCAGAACAGAGATTTTACGCTTACCTAATCAGGAGATTAATATGCAAGTAAATAAAATTAAGCTAGCTTTAGGCTTAGTAGCAGCATCAATGGCAATGCCAATGGTTGCTTCAGCTGCTGCAGACCAAGAAGCAGCGATGAAAGATGCCAATAACTGGGCACACCCACGTGGTAACCACACT
>JBFIDU010000185.1:0-3844 GCA_041603755.1 Methylophilaceae bacterium | reverse complement strand
TTGGAAAACAAGGTCAGCACCACCTTCTAGATGATATGGTGTTAATCCACCCTCTCCTGTGTTCATCCAGATACCCGCCATTTTGGCGCCTTTGGAAAGCGCGCGCACAGCAGGAATAGACAAAGCCCCGTAGCTCATGCCAGAAATGTTGAAAATGGACTTAGTTGTGTAAGGGTGCTTGCAATCAGGCCCAATGGTCATGGAGGCTGCTTCAACTTGATCATCTTCAAGCGTAGGGAATGGACAACTGACGAAAAATACCGTACCTGGGTTTGTGAGTACACGGGTTGAGCCAAAAGCGACCATGGTATCCACATTTTTTGCTGCGCGGTAAACCCAAGAGCGCTCCGCACGATTAAATGGCATTTCTTCACGATCTAGTGCGAAAAAGTATTGTCTAAAGAACTCACCCATGTGTTCAAAAAGATAGCGGAATCTTGCGATAACAGGGTAATTTCTTCTTAGTGTGCTTTGGGTTTGAAAGCGGTCAATAAAGTAAAAAATAATGATGCTGGCAACGATTAATCCAGCAATAAATACAAATAAAAAAACGAGTATTTGTATCGCATCAAATACGAATGTTGAAAATTGTCCCACGACGTAATCCTTTAGCCTACGAAGTCCATTGTATGCCTATTCTGTCGCTATAGCGAATGAATACTTACAAAGATACTGGCTTCTTGCCGAAGCGCGCTAACCTGTAGTAGCTAGGCTACTTCCAGCAAATCTTGCTTTTTAGTGTAAGACAAATCGCTATCATCAACCATAAAGTCAAACTCATGAACGTCTGTTACACCGTAATTTTTCATTAAAAAGTTGAAATATAGTTCTAACTCTTCATCGGTAACTTGATTATTAGTCATTTCACACCTCTCGCGCTAGATTGTATAGGTTAGTATTACACGGCTTATTGATAACCATTTCTCAGATGAGTCGAACAAAGTCACTTTAGTTCACAAATATCAAGTAGTGCTTGGGAATATGTCATAATGAATTGCGCTGAACTTTGTATAAAGCTGGTTATCAGAATAGTTATGTAGAGGCCAAGTCTGCGAAATAGAATAGTTTGTGACGTCAGGCGGATGTCTTTGTATTTTAATCTCTACGAAATGGCAAATCATGAAAAAAACGACATTAATAGTGGTTGCACTTTTAGCAATCCTCATGGCAGCAGTAGGAATATATTTTTACTTGCAGGATGAACCCCTGCAATCGGAAGTCGCTACAGTAAAAGAAGTCGAAGTTCCGCCAATGTCAGTAGAAACGATAGAACCTGAATCACGTCAAGTGTTAGAGGAACCAGCCGAACCTATTGAGTTACCCGAGTTGTCATCAAGCGATAATTTGATGGGTCAAGCACTGGCAAGTCTAATCAACAATAAAGCATTAATGCATATTTTCAATGAAGGTCAAATAATACGTAATATTATTGTAACAATTGATAATTTACCGCGTAAACAAATCTCAATGCGTGTGATGCCAATCAAAAAAGCGCCAGGAAAGTTTATGGTTGAGGAAGATGGGCAAGCCACGACTATCAGTTCAAAAAATAGTGAACGCTATGTAAGTTATATACAATTTGCAGAGGCAGTCGATGTTCAGAAGTTAGTGCAAAACTATATCAATCTCTACCCCCTGTTTCAGCAATCATACGAAGAGATAGGCTATCCAGATCAGTACTTTAATGACCGTCTACTTTTCGTTATAGATCATTTGTTAGCAACACCAGAGCTAGTTGAGCCAGTTCAACTGGTGCAACCAAAATTTTACTATCAGTTTGCGGACACAAACCTGGAGGAACGGTCGATTGGTCAGCGCATATTAATGCGGATAGGTAGTAATAACGAAAAACTTATAAAAGCAAAGTTACAAGCAATCAAACAAGAGCTGATGATGCACATGCACGAACAGAAGCTAGAATAATTAACCTTGTTTTGGTTTTACAATCAAACTAGCAACAATCGATATTAATAATGTGATACTGATGAAAAATAATGAGGTCGTTGTAGAGATTTTTAGCCAATGTGCTACTAACATTTTGGCGCCAATAAATGTCAATACAAGTGCTAATCCGTATTTGAGTAGGTGGAATCGATCAGCAATATCAAGTAGTAAAAAGTAAAGCGCACGAAGCCCTAATATAGCAAAAATATTAGAAGTAAAGACGATAAATGGGTCGAGTGTAATTGCAAAAATTGCGGGTATAGAATCAACAGCAAAGATGACATCTGAAAACTCAATCAATAGTAAAACAAGAAACAACGGCGTAAAGTAGTACACGCCATTGCTGTTAATCATAAATTTGTTATCGTGATAGTCTTTGGTGATGCGTAAATGCTGACGAGCGAAACGCAGCACCATATTATTTTCCAAGTCAGGCGTATGTTCAGCTGCCACCATCATGCGCACACCCGATATCAGCAAAAAGCCACCAAAGACATAAAGTATCCAATGAAACTCCTGTACTAACCAAGCCCCCGCCAGAATCATTATTGCACGTAAAATAACCGCACCCAATACACCATAAAGCAGTACCCGACGTTGAAATTCTGCAGGCACCTTAAACGCGGCAAAAATCATCAGAAAAACAAAGATATTATCAACAGATAACGATTTTTCTATGATGTAGCCGGTCAAAAACTCTATCGCTTTTTGATTGGCAATGTCTAAACCCACTGTTTGTTTTAAATACCACCAGAGTAAAGCATTAAAACAAAGTGCTAAGCTAATCCAGATCAGTGTCCATGTGGCAGCCTCTTTGATGCTCACTTTATGTGACTTATGGCCACCTAAAACAAACAAATCTAACACAAGCATTAATAGTACAAAAATTAAAAATGCTGCCCACATCCATGGTTCGGCGATTGATGCCATTTTGATATACCCTAAGGTTTTAATGTATGCAGTATATTAATGATAATTAAAAGATTTACTAGATTAATTCTCTAAATACTTTGAAATGGCAAATAAGGCAGTAAATAGTTAGCATTAGATAATGTGCGTATATAAATAGAAAAAGGCGCACAAGGCGCCTTTATACACATAAGAACAAGAATTATTTGTTCATTACGTACATTGTTACTTCAAAACCGAAACGCATTTCAGTAGCTGCTGGTGTTGTCCACATAATGATTCTCCTTTTGTTTAAATTCGTAAAGCTGTTGCGATACGTGGATACTATAGTACTGAAGAACAAAGAGATTGCGTTATTTAATCTACTTAAAACAAGCTCATGATTATCATTAGATTAGCGGTACTGTTTGAGGCGTTGCATAAGTCTTTTCATGCCTTTTCTACCAATCGTGCGTTTAAGTTTAACTTTGAGGTCATAGCGCAAAAAGCGCAATTGCGTTAATAAATTGAATTTTTGGCCACTTAAGCCGAGATAGATTTGCATAAAACGCTTGCGTCCCGCAGGGTGCAGTTTATGACAAGCGCGCGTTAGGTCTGCCGTTCTTAGTTTTAATGATAGTGAGTGATTGAGACTGCGCAACCGGGCTGTATCAATCAGTGAAAACACAAGCTGATTCTCATTTTGAATGCTGATGAGTATGTTGCCGCCTGAATAATCTCTGAAATAGATACCTCGGCAGTGCATGTGATGTGTAAATGCAGCAAATTGTTGATAGACTTCCTCTGGGCTCAACCCTTTATATGTTAATTCGCCCCTGGCAAATGCAGAAAAAATCTGACCAATATTGCAATCGGCATTGACGTGCGCACAGAAATAAAAATTCTGTTTTAACGTACTGTCGCCAACTTTTTCAAAATAAGCAACTGGCTGTGCAGTATTGACACCGCATCTTAATAATTCCATCGCCCCATTCCAGCTTCGCTTGGCTTT
>JBFIDU010000184.1:0-3846 GCA_041603755.1 Methylophilaceae bacterium | reverse complement strand
TTAGCACCTTTGCCACTTCCGATAATCGCATCATGCTACCGATACCTCATAGCGTTTCAGCGCCTTTTCGACCTGTTCCGCATCACTAAAATGATGTTTTACCCCTGCTATTTCCTGATAATCCTCGTGACCCTTGCCAGCAATCAGTACTACATCACCAAGCTTCGCATTATTTATCGCAACTGAAATCGCCTTAGCACGATTCTCTTCTACTGCATACGCTCCATTAACACCCGCCAAAATTGCTTGTATGATTGCATCAGCATTTTCACTGCGCGGGTTATCAGATGTCACGACAACAGCATCCGCAAGCTCGCTTGCCACTTGTCCCATCATGGCGCGCTTGCCTTGGTCTCTATCTCCTCCGCAACCGAAAACACAAACTAATCGCCCTTTGGCCACACCTTTTAATGCCGTTAACACATTTTTTAACGAGTCTGGCGTATGCGCGTAATCAACAACGACTAGCGGTAAGTGATCGCCCCCAAATAGCTGCATACGCCCATTTATAGGCTGAAGATGTGTAAGCGCCTCAACAGCATCAACGAGTGATACCTCTGATACCAGCAGTGTGGCTAAAACGGCTAACGTGTTATAGACATTAAACTGGCCTATTAATCGCACACTAACATCGGACTGTCCAAAAGGTGTTGTTACAAAAAAGTTGATACGTCCATTTTCTATGTTTACGCGTGATGCACTTATATCCCCATGTCCAATGCCATAAGTTAAGACGCTAACACCCAACCCTGACAACTCAACTTTTAATGATTTACCAAATGCATCATCTTCATTAAGTACTGCAAATTTCAAACCCTCTGATAAGAATAATTGCTTTTTAGCATCTGCATACTGCTCAAAGGTTTTGTGATAATCCAAATGATCACGTGACAAATTTGTCAAAACAGCCACATCAAAGTGAACGCCTTTTACACGTCCCTGGTGCAAACCGTGCGAGGAAACTTCCATGGCGACGACTTCCACTTCTTGTTGCACATAGTCTGCTAGTAACCTTTGAAGTAATATTGCATCTGGCGTTGTATTTTGTGTCTCCGCCAATTCGCCAAGCAATCCATTACCCAGCGTACCGATAATCGCAGTTTTCTTATTGATATAATTAAAAGCCTGCCCTAGCCATTGCGTCACGGACGTCTTACCATTTGTTCCTGTAACACCTACAACCCATAATTTCTCAGAAGGGTTTTTATAAAATTGCCCAGCAATTACACTCGCCTGTTGCTTCAAGTTAACTACAGGTGCATTTTCTACCGCCCACTCTGCTTTCCATTCAAAATCTCGCGGCTCCCATAAAATAGCAGCTGACCCTTTTTCAATTGCGTCAGCGATGTAATCCCTCCCATCCACTCGTTCACCAGGGTATGCCAAAAACAATGCACCTGGCGTTACTAAACGACTATCCGAAACAATTGATGTAGGATTAGACTCAATGACGTAGCGCGTCATACCATCTCCTTTACATCATCTGGATTATCTGCTGCTGGAATCACAACATTATCGTTGGGCGCGTCTTGTGGTACTGCCAACAATCGTAAGACATCCGCCATCACTGCGCTAAATACTGGGGCAGCAACTGTGCCGCCGTAATATTGACCTGAGTTTGGCTCATCAATCATTACAGCCATGATTAAACGCGGATCAGATGCCGGTGCCATGCCAACAAATGAACCAACATATTTATCTTTTTCGTAACCATGTGCGCCAAGCTTATGCGCAGTACCTGTTTTGCCTGCCACTCTATAGCCAGGCACCTGTGCATTCACACCAGTTCCACCGGGTTGCACTACCATCTCAAGCATATCTTTTACGTCATTTGCTACTCTTGGTGTAAATACCTCTACACCCTTCGGCGCTTTTTCAAGCTTCTCGAGCGTTACGGGCATCAGCCTGCCATGATTCGCAAAAACAGTATAAGCTCTTGCCAGTTGTAATAGCGTCACACTAATGCCATGACCATAAGACATCGTCGCTTGCTCTATCGGCCGCCAACCCTTGTAATCTCTCACCATGCCGCGGGCCTCGCCTGGAAAATGCACCTGTGTTCTCGCACCAAACCCTAAATCTCGAAAAGTGTTCCATAGTTTTTCTTTATCTAAACTTAAGGCTATCTTGGCTGCACCAACGTTTGATGATTTCTTCACCACCTCTGCAACAGTCAGCGTTTTACTTGGGTGTGTGTCATGTATAGTCGCAGGCCCAATCGTCATGTAGCCTGGTGATGTATCAATCAGAGTTGATGGGCTATATCCTCCGTACTGCATGCCGGCTGCTGCTGCTACTGGCTTCATTGTAGAGCCAGGCTCAAACATATCGGTAACTGCTCGATTGCGGGTTTTACCTTTAATATTAACTGGATTGTTTGGGTTATATGTTGGCAAATTGACCATCGCCAACACTTCGCCTGTTTTTGCATCTAATATAACCGTTGAAGCAGCTTTTGCTTTGAAACGTACAACTGCTTTGGCCAACTCTCTAAAAGCCAAATACTGAATGCGCCGATCAATGCTCAGCACTAGTGCTTCACCATCTCTTGGCTCACTAATGACTTCCAACTCTTCGACTACATGACCCTGACGATCCTTAATCACACGTCTTTTACCTGGCACACCTGAGAGTGTTTCGTTTTCTTTTAACTCAACACCCTCCTGTCCATCACCATCAACCCCAGTGAAGCCAACCACATGCGACACAACATCACCTGCAGGATAAAAGCGTCTGTACTCACGCTCCAAATAAATACCTGAGATGTTCAAATCTTTTACTTTTTCTGCCAGATCGGGTGATATACGCCGTTTGACATAAACAAAAGAACGCTTTCTATTAGCTACCTTTTCATCTATCTCTTTTGTGCTAACCTTTAACACTTTTGCGAGCATTTCTTTTTGTTTTGCGTCCATCTCAATCGCTGAAGGATCAACCCAAACCGACGCAACAGGGCTATTCACTGCTAATATTTCACCATTTCGATCACTAATCTTCCCACGGTATGCTTGCAATTTAAGTGTGCGACTATATCGATCATCACCTTTTTTCTGTAAAAACTCCTTGTTTGTATTTTGCAAATACATACTCTGAAACATTAACAAAACAAATCCTAGCAACAAGAAAACAAGCAACACTCTTCTGCGCCATGCTGGCAGACTAATGACGTTTTTTGTTGACTGTTTATAGATCATATTATTTGTAAACTTCATCAAGCACGATTACCTGAATGCGCTTTTGGTCTGGCACTTCCATTTTCAATTGTTTCGTGGCAATTTCTTCAACACGTGAATGCATTGCCCATGTACTCTGCTCAAGCTGAAGCTGCTCATATTCCGTTTTGTATTTACCTGCAAGCATTTGCAATCGCTCATGCTCTGTATACAACTTCCTTGCCTTATGCTGCGCTGTAACCACTCCCAAACTAACCAAAATCAATGCAACGAATAAAGTAATATTCAACTTTGTCATTGCACACCCGTCCTGACCGCCACCCGCATCACAGCACTCCTTGCACGCGGATTATGCTTAACCTCATCATCGGAAGGCTTAATCGCTTTACCAATACTTAGCAGTCTGGCCTGTGGCAAATCTTTGGCCTTAACTGGAAAATTGGACGGCAGGTTATCGCGGTTTGCCTCTCTTTGAATAAACCGTTTCACAATCCTATCCTCGAGTGAGTGAAAGCTAATCACTACCAAGCGCCCACCTTCAGCTAGCAGTGCCAGACATTTTGGCAAGACTAGCGATAACTCCTCAAGCTCCTGATTGACGAAAATCCGTAAAGCCTGAAAGGTGCGCGTTGCAGGGTTTTTCCCCGGTTCGACCTTGGGGATTGCACTTGCC
>JBFIDU010000183.1:0-3909 GCA_041603755.1 Methylophilaceae bacterium | reverse complement strand
GCAGATCAATCTGCAGAAGAAATACGTAATCAAGGACGTGTAGATGAAATTAAACTAGCCGACTGGCACTCCCAAATGCGCAATATTTTCCCTGATGTTAAGAAAGGGGACAGCATTACAGGTATTTACAAGACAACAAATGAATGCTCGTTCTACAAAAACAACCGTTTCCTAGGACAAGTTAGTGATGGTCAGTTTTGTGATGTATTTTTTGATATCTGGTTCGGTGAGAAAACAAGTGCGCCAGCACTGCGTAATAAGCTGATAGGGCAAAAATAATGACACAACCTCCGAATCTATGGTTGTTGTTTCAATATGCTATGCTGGCTTTTCCTGTAGCCTTTGCAGGATTGCCACTATATATCCATGCGCCTGATTTCTATACACGCCATTTAGGCCTAAGCCTTGGATCTATCGGCATTATCCTATTACTAGTAAGGATGTTTGATGCGATACAAGATCCAGTGATTGGATATTTGACTGACCGCTACTCAGCAAAAAGAAATGCGATCTTAATAACAGGCGTACTAGTCCTAACACTTGGACTATTTGCATTGTTTTTTGGACCACAATTTGGCACTTCAACTTCTGTATGGTTTGCGGGCAGTATGTTGTTAGCAACGACAGGTTTTAGCATCATCGTGATTAACCTGAACATGATTGGTGGATTTTGGTCTGCTGATAAGGACCAGCGAACTCGTATTGCTGGTTGGCGCGAGTCATTTACTTTATTTGGGCTATTAGTAGCATCAATTTTACCGACTTTACTTTTAACCTTAACAGATCCAGCAGAAGCGTTTAGATGGCTATTCTTGGTCTATTTTCTTGTCATGGTAGTGGCGTGGGGGTTGTTTTTACAATTTTTGAAGCATGCGGATCTTCGCCATATAAGTGAGTTTAGCATTACAACAAAGCTTCCTTTCTTTCAAATATTTTACGATAAACAACGCTTATTTTTCTTCACTTATTTACTTACGCAAGTTTCAGCATCATTACCCGCAGTTTTGGTTATTTTCTTTGTCCGTGATTATTTAAATGCGGAAAGCTACACAGGGTTGTTTTTATTTTTGTATTTTGTTTCTGGTGCTGCCTTGATGCAAGTGTGGTTTTTAATATCAAAAGTGCTCGATAAATACTATTCATGGCTTATTTCAATGCTGTTGTCTATTGTTGTCTTTATTTGGGTTGTCACCCTTGAACCTGGTGATACTGTATCTTATGGTGTGATATGCATCTTATCTGGCTTTGCATTGGGTGCTGATTTATCTTTGCCAACATCCATCATTGCGGATCGCATCAATACACGCAAAGCAGAAAGCCGTGCGACACAGTACTATGGCGTGATGGCGTTTATCCCAAAAATTTCATTTGCGCTTGCAAGTGGTGCTGCTTTTTTGACGTTGGATTATTTTGGATTTGTTGTTGCATCCAATAACACAGAACCCGCACAGCAGGCATTGATGATGCTTTATGGCTTAGTACCTTGCATTATCAAATTACTCGCTGCAATTTCTCTATGGATATTAATCAAAAGGCAAAGGATAGACAATGAATATAATCAAACAAGGAGTAATCATCATGGGGCTTATGACGTTTCTTAACGGCTGTGCTACCTCTTCAATGGAAGCCTATAAAAATACAACGCCACCATTGGATTTAAAAGCCTATTTTTCTGGCCCAATTAAGGCTTGGGGCTTGATACAAAACCGTAGTGGCGAAGTAACCAGACGGTTTGACGTAACAATGGTTGGTTCATGGGAAGGTGATGTTGGTACATTAGAAGAGCACTTTGAGTATTACGATGGAGAAACTCAAAAACGTGTATGGACCATCACCAAAACCGGTGAAAAGACCTACGAAGGTAAGGCCTCAGACATTCTCGATAAAGCGACAGGTCAATTAGAGGGTAGTGCAATGCGTTGGGCTTATAAAATGGATTTACCAGTTGGTGATACCACTTACCGAATTACCTTTGATGATTGGATGTTTCTGATGAATGATGGCGTTTTAGTGAATCGTTCTTATTTGAAGAAGTTTGGCATTACTGTGGCTGAATTAACTTTATTTATGCAAAAACAGGAGCAATAATGCTGTTTTACCAGGATATTGAGACGTTAATGAGAGATGTCCACGGGCAATATGTTTGGATAATTGGCGCTAGTAGTGGCATTGGCGCAGCTACTGCGCGGGCACTTAGTCAGGCGGGCGCCAATATTATTTTATCAGCACGTCGGGAATCTGAGTTAAACGAAGTACGTGAGTCGCTAGTGGGTGCTAATCATCAAACATTGGCGTTTGACGTCAGCGACTATACAGAAACTAAACATGCGTTCAAAACTGTTAAACGGCTTGATCGTGTACTTTTTTTTGCAGCAGTTTATGATCCATCTGAAAAAGGGCGTAATGACATTACCTTTATCCATAAAAGCCTGCAAGTTAATATCGGCGGTGTTTATAACATGCTGAATGTTGTATTGCCATTTTTTGAGTCACAAGGACATGGTCAAGTCAATTTATGTGGGTCAGTTGCTGGTTATTTTGGTTTACCGAATTCGCAACCGTATGCTTCCACTAAAGCGGCTATTGCAAACTTAGCAGAGAGCCTACGGGTTGAATATCAAGATAAGAATATCGACGTTAAATTGATTAGTCCTGGTTTTGTCCGCACGCCGATGACAAATAAGAATGATTTTGAAATGCCGATGATGATAGAGGTTGAAGAAGCAGCCCAATATATCGCAAAAGGGATTACTTCTTCAAGATTTGAGATTCATTTTCCAAAAAGATTCACATGGTTGGTGAAGTTGCTGCGTTCGCTACCATATTGTCTGTCATTTAGATTAAGCAAAAACCTGCTGTAAAAGCATTAGCGACGAAAGCCATATTCTAAAACAAAAAATGCAGGGTTCAGGCCGGCTAGTGGTTCTCTTAGCTTGACTAATTCTTCTTCTGGCCCATGGATTTCTAACCGAGTGAGGTCTGATATTTTAAGCGCTTCTGCCAAGATATCACCGACATTGTCAAGGTGCGCTAGAGCCGCTTCTGCATTTTTATATCCCTCACGACAATGTGCCTCATTGCCATTGAAGCTGAAGCCATAATACAAGCAATCTTTTTCATTATTGGTCTTGTCTACAAAAGCTTCGCATAACTTTTTAAAATCAGTCAGATTTTCTTCAGGAACCTTGAAGTAAGGGACGATAGTACAGCAGGAGTCCGTTGTTGCCATGTTGTTTCCTTTTAAATTAAATAGTGTGCTATTACTATAACTACTACAATGATGAATGTTTAAATAGTTTATTAGATTGCATGACTAATATGTTTAATACTAATCAAAAGTATTGCAATATTAGCCTCTTTTGTAAAAACTAAGCTTTCTTAAAGTTTTCAATTTGCGAACAGGTAAGCTCTTTATTTTTTTACCAATATTTACTGTAAAACACTTTGATTAAACAAAAGACTAATAAACCTTCATTTATTCATATTGCTTATCAAAGAGATAGTGTCTAATAAACGCTATATAAATGAGTTTGAAGTTGGGGTTATTGCATGGATTTATTATGGGTAACAGTCGCTGCAGCATTAGTTTTTATTATGCAGGTAGGCTTTTTATGCTTGGAAAGTGGTTTGGTTCGAAGCAAAAACAGCATTAATGTAGCCGCAAAAAATGTAACTGACTTCATCATATCCGCATCTTTATTTAGTCTTGTTGGTTTTGCCATTATGTTTGGGGATAGTGTTGCTGGTTTATTTGGTACTAACTATTTTTTCTTTAATGACATATCACATCCTAAAACAGTTGCTTTTTTCTTCTTTCAGATGATGTTCTGTAGTACGGCAGCGACATTAGTGTCTGGCGCCGTTGCAGAGAGAATGCATTATTTTGGCTACATCATTACCACGATTGTC
>JBFIDU010000182.1:0-3913 GCA_041603755.1 Methylophilaceae bacterium | reverse complement strand
TTACTGTCAGGTGATGCAGAAAGTGCAGATCCAGTTTGTTCATTGTCACCTAATCATTATTTAATTGAACAGGCGATAGAAGATTCTAAAAACCCAGTATTAGCAGCGCAACCCATTATCTTTAGAACAGACAAAAATTCCAAAAAATATGTTGAGGGTGATAAAGAGCGAGTGGAAAGCTTCCATGCACTGCCGTAGATGTTAGCAGGTATAATAAAGGCGCATCTCGGCGCCTTTTTTTTATCACTTGATTAATAAGAGTTACTATTGAAAACACATTCCGTCTTTCTCGCTTATGCATTAGCCGCTTTAGCAGCCTTAGCACCATTTGCTATTGATACCTACTTACCTGCATTTCATGTGATTGCTGAGTCGCTTGGTGCTTCTGATGTAGCTGTTCAGCAAAGCCTTACATTCTATTTGCTCCCATACGCTGTCATGACCCTGTGGCATGGTGCTATTTCGGATGCGATAGGGCGAATCACGACGATCAAATGGGGTTTAGGTATCTTTATTTTGGCAAGTGTCGGCTGTGCATTTTCCCCTAATATTGAAACACTTTGGTTCTTTAGGGCATTACAAGGTGCAAGTGGCGGTGCTGGCAATACCATTGCCCGCGCAATGGTCAGGGATTTGTTCGAAGGCCATCAAGCACAGCGTGTGATGGCTACCGTGCAAATGCTATTTGGTATTGCGCCTGCTGTAGCACCAATTATTGGTGGCTTTTTATTAGGCATCAATTGGCAAATTATTTTTATCTTTTTAGCCATTTATGCAAGCCTTAGTCTATGGGCTGCAGTTAACTTTTTGCCAGAAACAATGCCTGTTGAAAAACGAACTGAACTTTCAGCGGCAAATGTGATTGCTAATTATAAAAAGACCTTTAGTGATTTAGAATTCACAAAATTGGTTATTGCAATAGGCGCTAATTTTTCAGGATTTTTTATTTATGTGCTTGCCAGTCCTGTGTTCTTAGGAAAGCACCTAAATTTAGCGCCAAATCAATATAGCTATTTATTTATTCCTACGGTAACTGGCATGATTGTAGGTTCATATCTCGCCAAGCGTGTTGCAGGAAAATACTCGGCCAAGCGTGTTGTTAGAGTGTCCTATGGTTGGATGGGGTTGATGGCTATTATTAATCTGATTGTCTGTTACACACAACCAACAAGCTTGATTGCGAATATTTTACCAGTGGCCTTATTTAATATTGGTATGGCGATGTGCATGCCTGTTTTATCGATTGCCGCGCTTGATAGACACAAAAAAATCCGTGGTACTGCTGCCTCAGGTCAAGCCTTTATGCAAATGCTGCTCTCAACCGTCTCCGCAGGTATCATCGTGCCACTAGTCTGGTATGCGCCAATTGGATTGGCATTGGCAATGGCTGTTTATGTGCTATTAGGCTTGATGGCCGTTGCTACAACAGCACTTTGGCATGCAAATTAAGTAGTCATTTACCTACCAAGCACTAATCACTATTTAATTCAGCATTTTTTTCAAGCAGGAATATTGCTTGATGACGATTAATATAAGCAATCAACACGATAGAATACATAAATGTTGAAAGCAAAATAACCCCGATTACAATTGCTTTAAACATTTCTAAATGTGCAAATGATGGAGGAATCATCGTCAGCATGACAATGGATAGCCCACCTTTGATACCAGCAAAAGTAAGTACGGTTCCCCAGCGGAAATTAACATCTACCATCTTGTTTGTTTTATTGGTTATCCAAGCAAATATTATCATCATGGTAGCGCGAATCACTGTGGTGGCTGCAAACATGATGAGGATTTCAACGCGGTATGTCCATAATAAGTTTAGATCAATCATTTCTGCCATTGCGATAAATAAAACGGTATTGGCTACCATCGCGAGCAACTGAACATCTTCTTTATTGCGCAAATGCCGATCACGCTCTTCTAAGGTTGATTTGACACGCTTCAGCACTGTGCTGATGATGCCGGAAGAGGTGTTACGTTTTAGTGCCTCTTTTTGCAATATTTTTTCATCATCTTCAATTTGGTCACTTTCGTTATCAATACTTTTATTCATGATGTGGTTGACTGTGATGGTTGCAAAGATGACAGCTAAAATACCTGATAAATGCATGTGCGAATGCCCACCAAACAAATTCAGTAGCACATGAAAATGTTCTGCTAATTCAAATGCACTATAGCCAGCTAAAATCAGAATCATCATTTCAGCAATGCGATTTTCTGTTGTTTTCATTAATAACAACCCCAAAAGACCGATGCTGATACCCACTAGAATTGACCCAAAAATTACAGCAAAACTTATTTCTGCAACATATAGTGGTGTAATTTCACCGCCATTTAATGCAAATAATCCGATAAATACAAAAACAATTAGCGCTGTGGCATCATTAAACAAGCTTTCACCCTCCGCAAGGATTTTGAGCTGATGGGGTAGCTTAAATTTAGAAAAAATACTGACAACTGACACTGGGTCTGTGGCTAAGACCATCGCAAATAAAAGAATTACTGCTGCATTACTTAATTGTTTGTCTGCAAACAACCAATCATCAATTGATAAAGCCATCAGAATGGACAAAGAAACCGCAACAATGGATAAATATAGCAAACTTAACCCATGGGCTTTTAATTCACGCAATCTGAGCTCCATCGCATCAGAAATTAATAGAATCGGTAATAGAAAAATAACTAATTTAGCAAAACTATCTTCATTTCCTGTCATGACCGGCACTTGTTTAGAGGCATAATGCGCAACGAAGGAAAGTGCAACCAAACCAAGGGGTGATGGAATTTTCAACTTTTCCTCTAGCTGTAAAGCCAGGAAAAGGATACTTGCAATCATAATAAGTATTGAAATCATAATAGGGCTATTGTTTTTAGTGGTAAGTCAAAACAATATTATCGCATATGACTTAATTTGCCATTATTTTAATCAATTAGCATTCTGGTCGAGACGA
Source organism: Methylophilaceae bacterium (assembly GCA_041603755.1). GTDB lineage: Bacteria > Pseudomonadota > Gammaproteobacteria > Burkholderiales > Methylophilaceae. The sequence goes on along the minus strand of JBFIDU010000182.1, from coordinate 956 downwards.
TTTCTTTTAGGCGTAAAAAATATTGAACGCAAACCTCGCCATATTTTTGGTAATAACCAAAGCATAAAAATAACTAAAATAAGTAAAATTCCTAAAAAGAACATAGGATATACTAACGCCAACCAACCACCTGCTAGCCATAAGCCATCTTCTGCAACAGATGTCGTGATGTTCGTGACGGGTTCTGGTGTTGTGTTGATTAAGGCGCGGCCACTTGCCTTGGTTGCATGCGTGATACCGGACAATGAACCACCTAATATTGCCACTAAGCTTGCAATGAGAGGATCGTTGCTATTAATAGCACCCATTGCGAGTAATGCACCTGCAGGAATACGAATAAATGCCTGTAGCCCATCCCATATACTATCGATATAAGGAAACTTGTCGGCTAAAAACTCAACCACCATTAAAATACCAGATATACCGATTAGAATAGGGTTGCTTAAAATGTCCAAACTATCAGGTAGCGTAACCACTTCAAATTTAGATAATATGCCCACCGCAAAAATGGTGGCATATAAGCGAAATCCGCTGGCCCAACTTAACCCACTAGCTAGCGCAATGCTTGAAATAGGATCCATATTATCATGTAGCGATTAGTTAATTAGAATTAGTATAAATTAAATCGTTGGCGTAATTTCTTCATTTTTACCACAAAAACAAAGAGTAACCCGGTTTTTTCATTCTGATTAACTGTACTAATGCTATAAAAATCAGTAGGATTGATATTGGTTTTAAACTAATAAATGAAGTTTAACAATGCCTAATTTAAAAGGAATTATTAAGGGCTTATATATGAAAAAGAAAATAATTAACATTCTTCTAGGGTCGAGCATGCTAACAATTGGTAATGTCTATGCCGCAGGTTTTGCATTGATAGAGCAAAATGCAAGTGGTATGGGTAATGCATATGCAGGAGCTGCAGCAGTTGCAGAAGATGCAAGTACGATATTTTT
>JBFIDU010000181.1:0-3925 GCA_041603755.1 Methylophilaceae bacterium | reverse complement strand
TGCCAATTTCTTGCAATATGTCAGAAGTGGTTTTTATGAAAAAACCATTTTTCATCGTGTGATTAATAACTTCATGATTCAAGGTGGTGGTTTTGAGCGGGACTTATTTGAAAAGCCAACCAAAGCACCCATTAAAAACGAATCCAGTAATGGCCTGAAAAATAAAGTTGGCACGATTGCAATGGCACGAACGCCAGAGCCAGACTCTGCCACGGCTCAATTCTTTATCAACCTTAAGGATAATGACTTCTTAGACTATACCAGTCCGGATCCAGATAAAATTGGTTACTGTGTATTTGGCAAAGTAACAAAAGGGATGGAGGTAGTGAAACAAATTGGCGTTTCACCCACAGGCAGCATATCAAGGTTTACTGATGTGCCAATCAAACCAATTAAAATCATCAGTGCGACCGTACTTGAAGAAGTAACGGAATAGTTTCATCTTCAAAGCAACACACATTATTAATAACTAAGGATTTATTGTGGTAAAACTGACTACTAATTTTGGCGACATTACACTTGAGCTTGACGCAGACAAAGCACCGATTACGGTCGCAAACTTTTTAAAATATGTTGAAGATGGTTTTTATGATGGTTTAATCTTTCATCGTGTAATTAATAACTTCATGATCCAAGGCGGTGGCTTCGACAAAAATATGAAGCAAAAGTCAACACAGGATGCAATCAAAATTGAAGCTGACAATGGTCTCAGCAATCACAAATATACGATTGCAATGGCTCGCACCTCGATCCCTGACTCTGCAACTAGCCAATTTTTCATTAATGTTAATGATAATGACTTTTTAAATCATACTGCACCTACAGCCAGCGGCTGGGGTTATTGTGTATTTGGTAAAGTGATAGAAGGCACAGATGTCATCGATAAAATCAAAGCTGTCGAGACTGGCACTCGTGCCGGGCATCAAGATGTACCTGTTGAGCCTGTTATTATTGAAAAAGCTATCGTCATATAGTGATATCTATTAAACAGCGATTCCTGTATGGGCCATAGTCTTTTTATTTCAGACTTACACCTATGTGAGTCTCGCCCAGAAATAATTGATGCTTTCATAAGATTCTTAGCAGACATAGCCTCGCAAGCTGAGAATCTTTATATTTTGGGAGACTTGTTTGAGTATTGGCCTGGCGATGACGTAATTGCCACTGGTGCTTTTGCTGATGTTATTTTTGGATTGCATGCACTAGGGATGAGAGGTATTAACTTATTTCTGATACATGGAAATCGTGATTTCCTGCTAGGTCAACAATTTTCAAAAGCTACAAAGGTAAGACTATTACCAGACCCTCACCTTATCACGCTTTATGGCACGCCTATTCTACTGAGCCATGGCGATACGCTCTGTACAGATGACACGGATTATCAGGCATTCAGAGCAGAGGTACGCAACGATAAATGGATTAGTAAATTCCTTGGTCAGTCACTCAATTCTCGTATTACCTATATTGAATCGATTCGTAAAAAGAGCGAAGTAGAAAAGTCGATCAAATCTATGGAAATCATGGATGTTAATCAATCCGCTGTTGAATCTTTACTGAAAAAATTTGATTATCCACCGTTGTTTATACATGGACACACCCATAGACCTAACAGACATCAATACCTGATTGATGGTCACCAATGTGAACGTTGCGTTCTGGGTGATTGGTATGAGCAGGGAAACTTCTTGAAGTTAGACTCGAATGGCATACATGAGCACAGTCTGTGATAAAAAGGTGTTGGTATGTACCAACTTTCGCGCAAATCCCAACCACCCTTCATGTGGCGCACGTGATAGTGACACAGTCTTTAAACTGCTCAGTGAGGCCCTACAGGACGTGCCCATCTCAACTGAAAGCAGTCCATGTATGGGGCTATGTCATGCTGGCCCAAATGTTAGACTGGCACCAAATGGCAAGTGCTTTAACGAAGTCAGTGCACAACAACTAAAATCATTGATCAAAGAAATAAAGGCGTTTATAGCGTATTAATAACGCCAAAGCTGACGTGACCTGGAATTCTTGATTCGTCAACTTCATCTATCTGTGATGGCTCTAAAAACATTTCTGCATAACGTAAATAAATTTTTTCACGCACAAACAAATCAAAAATATCCGGATCGATATGATGTTCAAGCTTCATTTTGCCAAGTATCATTAAAGTCTCAGATAATGTTTTCGCTTTTTTGTACGGCCTATCTTTTGATGTAAGTGCTTCAAAAATGTCAGCTATCCCCATCATTCGTGCAGGAATCGACATTTCATGACGCTTTAATCCTTTCGGGTAGCCTTTCCCATCCATTCGTTCATGATGGCCACCAGCATACTCTGGTACACGCATAAGATCTTTTGGATAAGGCAATGACTCAAGCATGCTGATTGTGACTGAGATATGGTTATTAATGATGGCACGCTCTTCTGGCGTAAGTGTGCCACGAGGGATAGTCAGATTGTATGCTTCATCATCGCTGAGAAACTTTTTCCGTTTACCAGCTGCATCAATAAAATCATAGCTGGCAATTTTCATCACGCGCTCCTGATCTTGCTTACGCATAGACTCAGTACCGATATTAACCCGACGAATAAACTGTTTATCATCATCTAGCTGCTGATGAATTGCTTTAATTTCATTTTGCATGGACTTGTAGTTAAGTGACTTACCATCACCACATGACTGTAGCATCAACTGTAAATAATCATTTTCGCGCTGTGCTTTTAATAACTCAAACCGTTGATCGATAAACTCTATTCGGTCAAATATAGTCTCGAGCTTTGTGGCTTTATCCATCACATATTCAGGTGTGGTGACTTTGCCACAATCATGTAACCATGCGGCAATTTTGAGCTCATATATTTCTTTTTCGGTCATTGTGAAATTTTTAAATGGCCCACTCTGTGTTTTCATCGCTGCCTCAGCCAGCATCATTGTTAACTCAGGAACGCGCTGACAATGGCCGCCTGTATGGGGTGATTTTTCATCAATCGCATCTGCAATTAATTTAATAAATGACTCAAACAAATTCTTTAAACCACTTATTAAATTTTGATTTGTCATGGTGACAGCAGCTTGTGATGCCAGTGACTCTACCAAGCGTTGATGTGATTGTGTGAAGGAAACAACCTCTTTAGTTTTAGGATCAATTGCATTAATGAGCTGCAGAACGCCTATGATCTCATTTTCGTGATTTTTCATCGGCACGGTCAAAAAGGATTTTGAACGATACCCCATTTTTTCATCAAACTGGCGTGTGCCAGAAAAATCGAAGCCTTCGACTAGATAAGCATCATCTATATTGATTGTCTGATCTTTAAGCACGCAATATGCAGCAACCATATTAAGATTAGGCTGCTTATCCTCTAGATATAGAGGTAGCGGTGAAAATGGAATCTTTTTACCTGTTGTACCCCCCAGTGCGATATTGAGACTGAGTGTACGCATGATTTCAAACTTCAACTGCTTATCGTCTGATATTGTATATAGCGTGCCTCCATCAGCATTTGTGAGTTCTTTTGCACCTAATAATATCGTTTCTAACAAGCGTTCGTTGTTTGGCTCTGCTGATAGTGCGACACCAATTTCATTTAATCGCTCTAATTGATTAAGAAGTTCTGATTGCTTCATGTAACAACCTACTCACCTTCACTATAGTCCAACAATATTAATCGAGACAAAATTCCATCTTTATCCCCAGCACCTCAATTTCTTCATGATCACTCAAAGCATGCGCTTGTGCACCAATCGTTTTACCATTAACCATTGGATACTGATTTCCTGCAACATGTGTCAGAAAGTAGCCATCTTGCCTTTTGGTCACAACGGCCACCTGCTTTCCTGCTTCACCTAACTTAACCATCGTTTTATCTAAATACAATATTTCACCAGTCCGGTCCCCCGTTAGAATTTTCAGTCTGGGTTCTTGTGCAGCTA
>JBFIDU010000180.1:0-3951 GCA_041603755.1 Methylophilaceae bacterium | reverse complement strand
TCAAAAAGGTCATTACGTATAGCATGAATTGCATAATTGTTTTTTTCATTTTAATTTCCTCTACTCCGCCGCAGGTGCGTTGTTAGTTTGATCAGATGACTCGACAGGCGTTGCCTCTGGCGATTTAGTCTGCTCGCCATCTTTTATTTGCCATACGTCATCAATAATCTCATCCGCCACTTTTTGCGCTTCCGCTGCTGGGAAATAAATATTAATGGTTACGCAAGCGGCTAGCAGACCGGCAAGCAACAAGATGAGACTATACTTTTTCATCGTTTTTCCTTATTCATTTACTCTACTACTACTTTTGAGTTGGCGTCTGTAATACGTTTAATTCTAGCCATCAAATCTATCAAACTCACATATTTGGTATACCCATTCACATTGACTGCTGGTATACCACTTCCTTTAACGATTATATACCCTTGTGGCGTTGACTCCACGCCCCCCATTTCACAAACATCGCGCCTTAGTTTACAACTGATGCCAATTTTCTCGTAATTAAACTCATCAAAAAAACGTAAAAAAGTACGTTGTAATGCGGCTGCTGTACCTGCACCGCCTAGTGCGGCTATATTCTCTACCGCCCTTTGCGATACTTTTTTAACTTGCTCATCATCACTGGTGTTAAGCGATGCATCAAAATAAACTGGCTTCCAGTTTTCCAACACCAGCTGCTTCACATCACCATCCAATTTACCTTTGATATCACCAAAGCTATAGGTTCTGGTCAGCTCACCTAAATCTAACTTTCGTACATTTAGGTCTGCATACATTCTGGTCACCACGCCTAGTGGGTCATCGATGCGCAAGTTATTCATACTCACCGTTCCATTAAACATATTAAATGTCATGGCGCCATCCATATTTAATTGCTTATTTGCATAGGTAACCAGCGGTACCTGACCAGAAATTTTTCCTTCCATCTGCGGCCAACCCATTGCAGCACTAAACTGGCTTAAGGAGATTGGCAATAAATCCATACGCAAATGCCAGAACCAATTTTCACCCAACCAGGCTGCAGAGACCTCTTTAAAATCCAGTGCGCCATCTAATACTGGTAGCACTAATTCTGAAGCGGTTACCGAGTATCGATTGACGACTGCATTTAAGTTGGTTTTACCTAATGGTAAATCAAGCAAGTATCCGTTTTCATATGCAAGCGAAATATTCTTTTGAATATCATAATCCCATGGGATATGGGCATTGACATGGCTAAAAGCGAACTTACCATTCTGGTCTTGGATATTGGCATCATCCAACTTCAATACAAAGCTTGTTGGTTGTAAGGCTTTCATTTCAAACTGCCAACTGGCTTTGCCTGATACATCTAAATTACCAAAGGCAGATTTCTCTAGCTTTGGTTTTAAGATCAGCGTATACAATCCATCAAAGTCGACATCATCAGCCCTGACGATAACATCTTCCAGTACTTTGGTTTTGGTATTAATTTGTGCTTGCGCTTTGATTTCACCAACGTCTGTGACAGTTAAACTAGCATCTGAAATATCGACCAAATCTGCACTTAACGTTCCTTTTGCTTTAAATACATTCCCTGCTTTGCCGAAGTAAAATGGCTGCCAAAAGACTTCGCCTTTGTCCCAGCTGAGTTGACCATCCCACTGCCAAACACCTTTTTTATGCTGTGCGGTAAACTGCATATCGCCAACTAGGTTCTCACCAGCATGCAAGCCTTCAGCATCACTAAACTGCGCACCATCAAATAAAAGATCTAACGACAGTTCTTTATTGTGCTGTGAGATATGAAATGAAAATGGCGCAGAAATGACTGGTGAAGTTAACTGTCCATCAAAACAATCAATATAACCAATTTGCTCACTCATTAAAGAACCACAGATGAGTTTAAATGGGGTAAAGTCTGGCTCACCTTTGGGCTTGATTGCTGCTTGCAAATCAAGCTTGGGTTTTTCACCTTTTAAATCGACATGAAACTGCGCATCTTTGAGCTGCCCAAGTGGGGCATCTACCTCGCCAATACTAATGGCGATACTGGAAACAGCATGGGCTGATTGATAAGGTAACAATAACCCAACAATGATTGTCCACAGAAAAACCAATAGTTTTAAACTATTCGCTAAATCAGGCAATTGAAATCTGACAATGTTATTATTAGTAGCAAGCTTGTTTGTTATGCAACGAGACATATCAAGCCTATCCACATTTAATCTGGGAATACACCTGAAGATAAATAACGGTCCCCACGATCACAAACAATACTCACAATCACAGCATTTTCTAATTGTTTAGAGAGCTGCAAGGCTGTATATAATGCGCCGCCACTAGAAATACCTGCAAAAATGCCCTCCATGGTAGCCAGCTTGCGTGCTGTGGCTTCAGCTTGTTTTTGATTGACATACATGAGCTGGTCAACTCGACTTTTATCGAAGATTTTAGGCATATATTCCTCTGTCCATTTACGAATGCCTGGAATACGTGAGCCTTCTTCTGGTTGCACCCCAATAATTTGCACATCCGGGTTTTGTTCTTTTAAATAGCGTGATGTTCCCATGATGGTTCCTGTCGTGCCCATACTGGAAACAAAGTGCGTGATTTCACCTTGTGTATCTCGCCAAATCTCTGGGCCAGTGCCTTCATAGTGTGCTTGTGGATTATCCATATTAGCAAATTGATCCAGTACAATACCTTCCCCCTCCGCTTGCATTTTCATCGCCACATCGCGTGCAAGCTCCATACTGCCATCAGCAGGCGTTAACACAAGCTCTGCACCATAAGCTCTCATGCTCTGGCGTCGTTCTACTGTTTGATTCTCGGGCATCACCAGTATCATTTTATAACCACGCATGGCTGCTACCATCGCTAATGCTATCCCCGTGTTGCCGCTGGTTGCTTCAATTAGCGTGTCCCCGGGCTTGATATCACCACGCTGTTCCGCACGGAGAATCATACTGTATGCTGGCCTGTCTTTGACTGAGCCAGCAGGATTGTTCCCTTCCAGCTTTAACAAGATAGTATTGCTGGTTTTACCTTGCATTCGTTGCAGGGCGACGAGTGGCGTGTTGCCGACAAAATCATTAATCGTTTTAATTTTCATAATATAAATTATATCTGCAAAAAAGCTGGTTTACGCTTTTATGAAAATAAAGCGGCGTTATAATGTTCTTAAGAGGCAGTCATTATGACCAATGAAGTAGAACTTAAACTACGCATCAATCAATCAGATATTCCTAAACTGAAACGTCAACTTGCGTCCTTTGCCTCCACAAGAAGCGATGTTCAGATAAGCAACCCTGTCACACAAAAAACACTCAGTATTTATTACGACACGCCATACCTCACCTTGTTTGATCATGGCTTAAGTTTGCGGCTTAGGCATGCACGCAGAAAATGGACGCAGACGATCAAAGATGCTGGCAGTGCACTCAGTGGTTTACACCAGCGACTAGAACTAGAGTGGGACGTGAAAGACGGCAAGTTAGACTTAAGCAAAATAACGAACCCTGCTTATTTGGATTTTTTTAACAACGCCAACCTTCGCAATGCATTAATACCCTTATTTAGCACGGATATCAGAAGGACAATATGGCATTTATCTTATGAAAACAATGACCAAATAGAATTGGTTTTGGATGTTGGTGAATTAATTGCTGACACGCAGCGTGAACCCATTTGTGAAATTGAACTGGAACTTAAAAATGGAAACAAAGGGCGCCTGTTCGAACTGGCAATACAACTCCAAGCGCAATTTCCCTTAGCGATTGAGAACATCAGTAAAGCGCAAAGAGCCTATGCTTATTTCAGAAGCCAACCACCAAAATTAATCAAGGCAGATCAGATTAAGCTGAGCAGTAAAGCGTCAGCAGACACGACCTTAAAGCAGATTGTAGAGACCTGCCTCATGCAGTTGCAAGGCAATCAAGACATGGTGTTATATGGTCATGATATTGAAGGTGTGCATCAAATGCGAATTGC
>JBFIDU010000179.1:0-3960 GCA_041603755.1 Methylophilaceae bacterium | reverse complement strand
TGCAAAAGAATGTGAAATTGCTTATAACGCAACACTCATGGCATTACTCTGGGAGGCTGTTGCAACAAAGAATACCACCCTACTCAACAAAGGCATTCATAGCATCCCTGAAAAGTTAGAGCGTGCAACTTGGCTTAACTATATACGCTGCCATGATGATATTGGTTGGGGCTTCAGTGACTCAGATATTATTGATGCTGGCTTTGACCCAGTGCTGCATAGACGGTTTTTAGTAGACTACTATACTGGTAACTATGGCATGTCTAATGCCAAGGGATTCGCATTTGGTGTCAATAAGAAAACTGGGGATGCACGTATCTCTGGCTCACTTGCTTCACTAGCGGGCCTAGAAACAGCAATACAATCAGACAACACAGAGGCGATTAACTCTGCAATCAAAACAATTATCTTATTACACAACGTCATCTTAAGTTTTGGTGGCATCCCACTACTCTATTATGGTGATGAGGTGGGCACCCTAAATGATGATTCATATCTGAGTGATATTCACAAAAGCAACGATAATCGTTGGACACACCGACCGCAGCTTGACTGGGCTAGGATGGATAGAAGAAAAGAAAATGGCACCATTGAGTACAGATTATTTAATACACTGAAAAAGCTAATTGCGATACGTAAGGAAATTCCTGCTTTTGCAGATAAAAATAATCGCGAACTACTACATACGAATAACCCGCACCTATTAGCATACTCCAGATTTGATCATACAGTAGCGAGTAGCCGTATACTGGTCATTAGTAATTTTAATGATATTGAACAAGCGCTTGATATCAATCCACTAAGAGAAAAAGGCTTTTTCCACTATCGCCAAGTAAAAGATCTGGCCTCAGGCAACGTATTAACTATTGAGAATGACAGCCTTGTGATACCGGCGCTATCTTTTTATTGGCTAGAAACATAATCTAGTGACTATTTGCTAATATGAAGCATAGAACCAGCATTGTGTTGAACAGATTTAATATGATGCGGTAAAGATAAAATACAAAAAATTAATAAAAAGCGAATCCAAAACATAACACTCCCCCAGTGTCTTCATCTTCTTCATTTTTAACGAGGTATTGCCAATACTTCACTAAATGTGTGTGCGCTGGAACCAATTTCTCCAGACCATATCAAATATGTGATAGTCATAGTAACAATGCAAAGTAAAAACAAAGTTAAAAGATGAGACTCACCAGCTTGATATCTTGCAGTTTTCTTTTCCATTGCTATTATTTTTTTGAGCACGTTTTTTTACGCTTAATGGTAAACATTAATCAATTAGGATTGCCAAGTAAATGCAGTGATGGTTTAAGCGAAAAGACGCCAATGACCACTTTTTTGTGTATTAAATTGACAACAAAAACGTGCAATATTTTTTTGTTTGCTGTTTAATAAGGCTTACAAATAATTAACAATCTGACATTTCTATACAGGGGTATATTTTAACACATATTTTATACAGGTGTACATATTATTGTATGTATTAATTTGTTGTGTTAAAGATAAGGTTATGAGCGAAAAAAGATCGAGAAGTAGACAGGTAGAAGAAGAGAGATTACGTGAGATTACATTAATTGCAGAAAGCATTATTGCCAAAAAGGGCATTGGTGGTCTGACCTTACAAGAAGCTATCTCTAAAAGCAGCATTTCTAGAGGCACATTTTATAAACTGATTCCATCAAAAGAAACATTGATTACCTATCTTGGTATTAAAGGTGTTAATTTTTGGTTGGAGCTTGTCAGGAAATCAATGCACTATGATGCATTATCTAGAGAGCGCTTACTGGTGCTTTATGCAACGCATGTTCTGTTTAACAAGCTCAAACCGATTAATTACCAATGTCTTTTTATTGCTAATTCAGAATCCAACAAACTGCTCGTTAACCATGATTTGAATGACATTCTCGATGTCAGGATTAACGATTTAATTAACTATATTGATCACTGCATAAGACTGGGTATTGAAGAAAACAACCTAACCATTAAGCCAGGTATTAGCACAATGGATCTAGCGTTTTTTATTTGGGCAAACCGTTACGGTGCCACAGTAACAGCCAGTAATTATAAAATTAGTAATACTGATCTTACACACAAGTACAAGCTGTTTTCTGACTACAATCTAGACAATATGAACTGGAAGCCTTTGTCTAACGAGTTAAATTATGAGCGTGTCTTGATTGATATTTTTAAAACTTTTTATGAAAAAGAAATCAAGCAAGCCAAGAAACTGCATACCCCCACAAGCCCCTTCTCTATTACAGAACAAGAGTTTGGCTAAACCAATTTTGTAAAAAAACCACGCTTTTGTATGAATCATACTTTGGTTGATTTACATCAAAGTCGTTAGTATCAGTAGCTCGTATCATTCTCCTATCGAAATTAAAAATTGATAACGAAATGGAGAATGGTATGAAAAAAACAATATTTGCCGCTGCAATGGCTGCTGCGTTAGTTGCGCCAATGTTTGCACATGCTGAAGCAGGTGATTGGGTTGTACGTATCCGTGCAGTTAATGTAAGCCCAAATGAAGACAGTGACTTAGGTAAAACACTCAATAGAAACGTTGCTAATGTGATGTCTCCTGATGCTGAATTAAAAGTCAGCGACAAAGTCATCCCTGAACTAGATATTTCATACTACTTTACAAAAAATATCGCTGCCGAGTTGATTCTAGCAACAGGTACCCGACATAATGTTCGTATTAATGATGACCAACTGACAACAGTCGGCGATCAAGATTTAGGTAGTGTTAATCTACTACCACCAACGTTAACCGCACAATGGCACTTTAATCCTGATCAAATGATTGACCCATATGTAGGTGCTGGTATTAATTACACTTTATTCATGGACAAAAAACTTTCTGTGAATAAAGGGCCACTTGCAGGCCACAAAATCAAAGTTGACTCAGATAGCTGGGGCTGGGCATTCCAGGCTGGTGTCGATATCAACTTGAAAGATGGCTGGTTAGTTAACTTTGATGCCAAATATGTCACGATTGACACTGATGTAAAACTAAAAGGTGCTGTAACTAGTGGTGTTTGGACAAAAATTGATGACTTAGATATCAACCCATGGGTCATTGGTGTTGGTATTGGTAAAAAATTCTAAGAAACACATTTAACGATTGCTGGTCCCTCCCTATCTCTACCGTTCGCGGTAGAGATTTTTTTTGCCTTAATTACACCAAACTTTTGTTTGATGCATGACATCCATCCAGATAGCCCAACCAGCGATAGCAACTAAAAACAAACCTGCTAAGCGCATACTAGTAGCATCACCCAACCATTTAAATCCGCTTTTTAATTTAAACCAAAACCAAGGGCCAATAATAAGCGATACGCTTGTCCCAATTGCAAAAGTTGCCATACTCAGTGCACCATTAATAGCATTTGCATTTAAAGAGGCAATTAGCAGTGCGGAGTAAAGTAAGCCACAAGGCATTAATGCCCATAACATACCTGTTAGGACCCCTCCACCAGACAACATAGACACTTTTTTAACATGCGCCCAAACACGACGGCCAAATTGCTCAGCCCACATTGGTTGCCTTGCAAACAATAAGAGCATTAAACCCCAGACAAAAACCAATACATGAAAAAATGTCCAGAGCGGATGTAAGGCTAATGTTTGATCAGATATCCAAGCCAGCGTGTTCACAGAAACTGCCGCCAAAGCACCTAAAGTAGCGTAGCCTATTAATCGACCTGTGTGAAATTTCCAGATATGGATGCCAGCCGCACTTTTTTGAATACCACCGCATGCTGCGCCACACATTGCAATACAATGTGGACCACCAGCCAGGCCCATGAAAAATGTTGTTGCTACTAGCGGTGTCTCCATCAGGAGATTTTAAATTATTTTCGAGAAGCGCGCACGTGTCTTGTCAGCTTGTAAGTATTTATCAAATACCATTGCAATGGCTCTAACAAAAAACCAGCCCATTTGTGTCACTTC
>JBFIDU010000178.1:0-3966 GCA_041603755.1 Methylophilaceae bacterium | reverse complement strand
TCAAGAATACAAACGGTAATCGATGCACCAGCCATATCAATAGCTGTTGTGTAATTACCGACTAGTGAGCGTCCAATCGTTAATCCGCTTTCGACTAACAATCTTTCTGCGGTGTTGTAGATCAGGTAAAGTTCCATCAAAGGCGTTGCTCCCAAGCCATTTACCAATAATAAGATTTCGCTACCCTTGGCAGGTTTTAAATCGGTGAGAATGGCATCAATCATATCTTTGACAATCGCGTCAGCATCCCGCATTAATTCGCGTTTACGACCTGGTTCCCCATGAATGCCAACACCCATTTCAATTTCTGACTCACTAATCTCAAATGTTGGGTGCCCAGCAGCGGGCACTGTGCAGCTCGTTAATGCAACACCTATGCTGGCTGTTTTTGCATTAATTTTGTCACCTAATGCTTTACATGTTGCTAAGTCTGCACCTGATTCAGCAATACTGCCAACGCATTTTTCAACAATGACGGTTCCTGCAACACCGCGTCTTCCTTCAGTGTAAGTGCTATTGATAACTGCGCAATCGTCGCTAGTCAACACGGTAGCATGTTGATAAGGCAGCATCTCTGCCGCCATTTCAAAATTCATTACATCACCAGCATAATTTTTAACGATAAATAAAATACCTTTATCTGCATGCACTGCTTCAGCGGCGGCCAACATTTGGTCTGGTGTTGGCGAGGTAAATACTTGTCCTGGGCAGGCTGCATCTAACATGCCAGTACCAACAAAACCTGCATGCAATGGCTCATGGCCAGCGCCGCCACCAGAAATTACAGCAACCTTATTACTTGCTTTCTGTTTGCGTGTTACAAAAGTCGGCTCTAGTTGAAGTGAAACCAAATGTTGGTGCGCTTTCTCGAAGCCAGAAAGGCTTTCGGTTAGCATGTGGCTGATGTCATTAGCAAATTTTTTCATGATATTTTACTTTAAAATATATAATTAATTATTTGATTTTAATGATAAAGTACACACTTCAGTTATCATTACTTGACAACTTTTTGCGCCTGCATCTAGATGACCAATCGCGCGATCACCAAGTCCAGCAGCACGTCCTTTGGTAGCCACTAAATCTCTGGTTGATTCTAATCCTTTGTCGGCTGCGGCTTTAATATCAATACATATCTCTTCTTTTGTTTTGCTTTCGATTGTGCTGAAGATAAATTGATGAGCGACTGGTATCAGTACATCCAACATTGTTTTTTCACCTAATTTGCCTTTGCCACGCTTAATCATCTCTTGAACACCTGCTGCAAATGCTGCGGCAATATCTAAAAAAGTGTTACCACCATTGTGTTTGATCGTTTTGGCCATGCCCATAAAAAAGCTGGCAAATAATGGGCCTGAGGCGCCACCAATCGTGCTGAGTAATTTCATTGCAATCTTGTTAAGCGCTTCATCGGGCGCAAGCGGCGCAAGCTCATCGGTCATACCAGCAATCGTTTCTGCACCACGTAAAACATTAATATAATGATCTCCGTCACCAATCGCTTGATCCAGCGATTCTATTTCAGGTTTGTGTGCAATAATAGCTGCATGAATTGCAGTAACAGCCGAGCAGATAAAATTTGTTTGTAAACTCATGAAATACACTATATTTCTAATTGAAGTTGGTTGCTAAACTCTACACATGTTAGATTCTCATTTCAACATTTTTGCGTGTAATTATTAGATATCCATGAGTCTACGCTTACGATTAAATTTAATCATTACGTTGCTAATGCTACTTTTTATGTTGGCAGTCGGTTTTATTTTAATAAAAGCTGCTAAATCATCAACACAAGAGAGTGTAGAGGCGGCTACCCACGTGACTACGCAATTGCTGGATGCTGTAATCTTAAGTTCGGCAAGCAATTTAGATTTAGGCTACACAAATGGTGTGATGCGCCGATTTCTGGAGCAATTAGGCCGTGTCAGAAGTAACGAAATCTATTTATATGATTATAGCAATCAGGTTGTGTATAAATCACCGAAACCTGAATATCGCTCCGATGTGAAACCACCGCAATGGTTTTATGACATGTTAGACCCTAAAGCTGAGCCAGTGATGCGTTTTATTCGGCTCGGTAAGTTGGGAAGGTTAGAGGTTAGACCTAACCCTAGTGGTACCATACGTGAGTCCTGGGCAAAGATGCAAAATTTATTCTGGATATGGCTTGGTTTTTTCGTTGCATTAAATGTCGGTGTATATTGGATGTTGGGAAGTCTGCTGAAACCGCTACAACCAATACTGAAAATGATTAATCAGCTTGAGCAAGGCGATTTAGGGGCACGGCTACCGCACTTTAAACTACCCGAATTCGAAAAAATAGGTCACAGTCTTAACCGCATGGCCGAGTCTTTGGCTGTCGAGCGTGAATTAGAAGAAAGTCGACAACTGACACATCTTATCCAAAAGCATATAGAAGAAGAGCGGCGCAGTTTAGCCAGAGAATTGCACGATGAGTTGGGGCAGTATGTAACAGCAATTAAAACATTTGCAGTAACAATTGCTAGCAAAACCAAAGAGAAAGCCCCAGAAGTCGAATCGAGTGCGCAAACGATTGTTGCAGCTGCCAATCATATCTACGATGGTATGCATAATATCATCAAGCAACTCAGACCTGGGTCCTTGGATAACTTAGGACTGACGGAAACCTTGAAAGATTTGGTTAACTCTTTACAAGACCAATACCAAGGGCTGAATGTGAAGTTGAATTTAACAGGTTCTTTAAATGAGCTTGGTGAAACTATTAATATCAATGTCTATCGAATCGTGCAAGAATCTATTAATAATGCAATCAAGCATGCAGAAGCAACTGATTTAAGCATAGATCTTACGATTATAGAAAATGGTACGCTGCGTCTTATAATCGCAGACAATGGCAAAGGCATGGATATCAATGCGGTTGATCAAACGAATCATTTTGGTCTGTTAGGTATACGTGAACGTGTGCAGGGTTTGCATGGCAGTTTTAAAGTTGATTCTGAGTTGGGCAAGGGTACAAGTATCGTTATAACAATACCAAAAGCAATTAATTGAGGGATGCGGGAATGAGTCAAATAAAAGTCATGTTAGTAGATGACCATGCGGTGGTGCGAATGGGCTTCAAAATGTTATTAGAAACATCTGATGACATCAAAGTGATTACTGAAGCTGAAAACGGTGAAGAAGCGATTAAAGCTTACATGGAACACAAGCCTGATGTAATTGTCATGGATATTACGATGCCAGGAATGGGTGGGATGGAGGCCATTGAGCGCATTTTAAATAAGGAGCCATCGGCAAAAATCCTAGTACTTTCTGCGCATGAGGACTCTGTTCATCCTAAACGTGTCCTTAATGCAGGTGCAAAAGGTTATGTGACTAAGCGAAGTGCAGCAGAAGAGCTTATCAAAGCGATTCGGGCTGTAGCGTCTGGCAAGAAGTACATCGAAGCGAGTGTTGCGCAGCAAATGGCGATTCAGCAGCTATCAGGTGAACAAAATCCTGTCGATGTACTTAGTGAACGTGAGTTTGAAGTATTTATGTCGCTTGCAAAAGGCAAGACGACAAATGAAATTGCAGAAACCTTATTTTTAAGTCCCAGGACAGTCGGGACGCATTTGTACAATATCAAGCAAAAACTAAATGCCAGCAATTCGGCTGAAATTGCTTTAATTGCAATGCGTAGTGGATTGATTGATCCTTAATGATGGATAAATAGTCGGGGTTTTGCTTGTACTGATTTCAGTGCAGGGGTACGCTTCTCTCATCCATGGCGTGATGTAATTTTTCTTGGTTGTCATGATATCGGGCAATATTGATATCCCCGATATTTGATAACTCAACAATCGTCGTTGACCCACTAACAGGCTTGCCTAGTGTTGGTGGAACAATAAACGTAATGGGTGTTTCGTTTTCAATAATTTCACCACTTGCTACTTGCCAAAGATGCCATTCTTCTGGCTGTGGCAAATTAAGTGCACCAACTATTCT
>JBFIDU010000177.1:0-4062 GCA_041603755.1 Methylophilaceae bacterium | reverse complement strand
CGCATACCATTTTTCATATAGTCAGAGAACATATGGAATGTACCGCCGTATGGTAAGAAACCACCATGCAATGCAATACCGTTCATAATCGCTGCCATACCAAACTCACGTACACCATAAGAGATATAGTTACCTGGCTCTTTACCACTAACATGTTTAAAGTCTTTTGCAGCAGTTAAGTTAGAACCTGTTAAGTCAGCAGAACCACCCAAGAACTCAGGAAGAATCGGTGCTAGTGCTGTGATTGCATTTTGCGAAGCTTTACGTGTTGCGACTTTTTCTGCTTTTTCGTTAGTTTCAGCAATAATTGCATCTGTTAGTTTTTTCCAGTCAGCTGGCAGATCACCGGCCATACGACGTTTGAACTCAGCAGCTTCTGCAGGATAGGCTTTTTCATATGCTGCAAATTTTTCGTTCCAAGCTGCTTCGCGTGCAGCACCTTTATCTTTTTGGTTCCAACCATCGTATACATCTTGTGGAATCACAAATGGCTCGTGGGGCCAGTTGATTTCTTTGCGCACTAGCGCTACTTCTTCTTCGCCTAACGCAGCACCATGGCAGTCATGTGAACCTGATTTATTTGGTGATCCTTTACCGATGATAGTTTTACAGCAAATCAATGACGGTTTATCTTTTACTGCTTTAGAAGCATCAATCGCTTTTTGGATTGCATCTTGATCGTGACCGTCAACTTCAACTACGTGCCAGCCATAAGCTTCAAAACGACCTTTGGTGTTGTCTGTATACCAACCTTCGATATGACCATCAATTGAGATACCATTGTCATCCCAGAAAGCTATCAGCTTACCTAAACCCCATGTACCAGCTAACGCACAAGTCTCATGAGATACGCCTTCCATCATACAACCGTCACCTAAGAATACATAGGTATAATGATCAACGATGTCATGACCTGGCTTGTTGAATTGATTTGCTAACAACTTCTCAGCCATAGCAAAACCAACACCATTTGAGATACCTTGACCTAGTGGGCCTGTCGTCGTTTCAATACCTGGGGCATAACCATACTCTGGATGGCCAGCACATTTTGAATGCAATTGACGGAATGACTTAATTTGCTCCATCGGCAAATCGTAGCCAGTCAAATGAAGCAGCGAATAAATAAGCATTGAGCCATGACCGTTCGACAATACAAAGCGATCACGATTTGCCCAGTTGGCATTATTTGGATTGTGGCTCATATTATGATTCCACAAAACTTCAGCAATTTCTGCCATGCCCATAGGTGCGCCTGGATGACCAGAATTTGCTTTTTGCACCGCATCCATGCTCAATGCACGGATAGCATTGCACAAGTCTGTACGAGTTGCCATTGTTATCTCCCTAACGATAGTTATTGATTGGCTTTACATTAAACATATAAAACCTTTAATTGAATTCCTAAAAAAGCGCGTAAATAAACGGCTTCTCTACAAAGGGTAAATTATTGCTTATATAGCACTTTTGAGCAACAGCATTGCTTGGAAAAACATGGGTTTTTTTCAGATTAAGCGAAAAAATTGAATTGGCTAAGCCAAACTTACAGAAATGTCAGTGAAGCACTCAGCTGAAAACATCAATCTCAATAATTTAAAGAAACAGGCATTGGGCATGTAATACCCAATGCCGCCTCCCGAGGAAACTTTATTTTATTTAATACGCGTTGCCGTTACCCTGACAACAAAAATCAATAGCGCAAACACCATCGTCCAAAAGCCAGAGACGACCGACATCGGCACTTGCGTTAGCATCTGATTTTTTGTTGCTGGTTTTTTTTCTGACGCACCAATTTGATTAATGAAGTGTGACTGGCCAGATTGATGTGCACTAATCGATAATTGATTTTCCACATCTAATTTTGCAATTACGGTTGGCTTATTATCCTTTGCAACCAATGTTAATGAAGTCATCAACGCAATAGTTAATACAACTGATGTGATTAATTTTATAAACATACTAACACTTTCTAACTTTCTAATAGTTCCAATGAATGGTTTACTAACTGCAAGTTAGGTGCCAGTAAATATTTTAATATTTCTATTTATTAATCAATAAGTTACATTTTTACTCACGACAAGCACTGTTCTGTTTTTGACATAAGTGTTGATAAACTGAAAGCCTATTAGATATCCGTTGCTATCGATTGCAGTATGCTCTCTATCGTCATGCAGTTGCCTTTGGCATCATCAAATGTCAATAAGGGTGCCAAATCATTCAGCACACAATCGCTAAAATGTTCTATTTCTAAATTAAAGTGATTGTTTATTGGTAACTTTTCTTCCACGCTGACCCCGTCTTCAGTTTCCCAGCTAATGACTGGCACATCGGTACCATAAACCCAAACGTTATGGCATTTTATCCAGCCTTTATCGCCAATAATCTCATATTCAGCTTTTCGACTACGCTCGAAACTAATATCGAAGTGACCAAATCTTGCGCGACCTTTTTTATCATTCCCAAAATCTAATACACCACTTGTAACTAAATCAGCGCCATGCTCATTCAGTTTTGCGTGCGCAATGACTGCGGTTGGATCAGCTGGCACACCATCTTGCTGAAAACACCAACGTAAAGTATGAATCGCATAAGGCCCAATATCCCACATTGCACCGCCACCTTGTGCCACACTACGGTCTATACGATACATCCGTGCAGGCTGCATTAAAAAAGAGAAGCTAGCCCTTGCTGACAGCACATCACCAATTAAACCACTATCAATCATCTGCTGTATTTTTGTATGCTGTGGATGAAAACGATACATAAAACCTTCCATCACTTTGACACCGTGTTTTTTTGCTGCCGATTCAATCTTATTGATATCAGCCAACTTGGTCGTCATTGGCTTTTCTATCAGCACATGTTTGCCTGCTTGAATGGCTTTGACAGCCCATTCCGCATGCTCTTCGTTTGCCATTGGGCAGTAAATCGCTTCAATTCGCTCGTCTGTTAATAAACTTTCCATATCGTCATAGCAGCTCACACCTTCATAATCAGGTACAGGTGCATATTTTTCTAACACTGCACGCGCTGCGCCAGATCGACGGCTGGCAATCGCTACCAGCTCTGCGTTTTTAGCTTCCATAATGGCAGGGAGTAGACGTTGGTTAACCCGAGCTGCGCCTAAAATTCCCCACTTTAGTTTCCGTTCGCTCATCTTTTACCCTTTGTCATTATTTACTGAAAATACATTATACATTGCATAAAATCGCATAAACTAGAGGCAATTTGCAAACTGACATTTTTGAATAATGATGACTACCAATTCAACCGCACTAGACTGTCAAACATGTGGCGCATGTTGCGCACATTTTCGTGTTTCATTCTATTGGGCAGAAACAGATGCACATCCATTAGGTACAGTGCCACAAGAGATGACAACGGCGATTTCTCCTTATCATTCAGCGATGCTTGGCACCACAACTAAACCGACACGCTGCACCGCCCTTGCTGGCAATATCGGAGAATCTGTAGGTTGTACCATTTATGAAAAACGTTCAAGCACCTGCCGTGAGTTTGAAATGGGTACAGAGGCTTGTTTCAGAGCACGTAAATTGCACGGTCTAGATGCAAGTTAAGACTCCAAAAAGTCTCAATAAAATCAAATAGTTAAATATTAAAATTCTTAGCAAATATTTTTGGTGACTTTTCCAATAAAAACGCTACAATACGCGAAAATCGTATGAATATTTCTTACCAGTTAACACTGCACATTTAAAGACAACCCACCCCATATTCTAACTGCTCCCGATCCATATGCTAATCTCCGAAGTAGACCCGCTAGCGCGCGCAATCCATGCGATTGCAGAAAATGGCTATGCCATTATTGATGACTTCTTAGCGCCAGCAAAAATTGAGGTGTTAGCAGAAACAATTAAAGCAAAATGGCTTAATGGTGAAATGGTTAGCGCTAAAACGGGGAAGGCTGGCTTAAAAAATCAACAAATTCGTGGTGACTATATCGCTTGGCTAGATGAAACCGACAGATCACCAGCAGTGATGGCCTATTTTAGACAAATGGAAATGCTCCGTTTGCTGCTTAATACTCAATTATTTATGAATGTT
>JBFIDU010000176.1:0-4098 GCA_041603755.1 Methylophilaceae bacterium | reverse complement strand
TCCGTCATAATAATGGACTTTCTCGCTTGTTCTAGTAATACATCAAGCTTCTCTTATCTCAAAATGAAAGTTAATCAACCAATGGCAAATGAATTAAAAACCTTAACCGAACGTTTAAGTTATATTGTTGGCGAAAACATGGCTATGCAACTCAAAAATGATGGTCTTGAATTAGATACCAACGCATTAGTATTAGCAGTAGTTGATGTGACTACTGGCCATGCATCACGTTTAACACAAGCAGAAAAACAAAGCACGGTAGAAGAAATTCAAAAAGTAGCGCAAGCAAAGCAAGCAGAAGCGCATGCTAAAAACAAAGCTGAAGGCGATGCTTATTTAGCAGAGAATAGCAAAAAGGAAGGCGTAACAACCACTGACAGCGGCTTACAATATAAAACACTGGTTTCTGGTAATGGTGAAAAGCCTAAAGCCAGTGATACAGTAAAAGTACATTACAGAGGTACATTGATTGATGGCACTGTATTTGATAGTTCTTATGACCGTGGTGAACCTGCTGTTTTCCCGGTGACTGGTGTGATTGCCGGTTGGGTTGAAGCACTACAACTAATGAATGTGGGTGACAAGTATGAGCTGACGATTCCATCTGATTTAGCATATGGCGCACAAGGCAGTGGCCCAGTGATTGGCCCTGACGCAACACTCGTATTTGAAGTTGAATTGTTGGGCATTGAATAATATCTTAATTTAATACAAAAAAGCCTCGGTTCTCGAGGCTTTTTTTATGCTTAAGCTTCCATAAGGTTAGCTTCAATCACGCCTGTTGCAAACTGCTGATAGGCACTGCCAATCTGTTTAGCCATTGTATCTGGATAAGCATGAAAACTACCTTCTGCTATCGCTTTGATAATTGCTTGAGGAACAAGTACTGCTGGTTCTGCAATTTCACTTAAACCCGCTTCATTACCCATATCAGTTGCGATTGGCCCAGGATGAACACTAACCACTTTCGTGCCCTGCTCTTTCAGTATGTCACGTAACGCTTGCGTGATCGAGTATGAGGCTGCTTTGGATGCTGAATATGTTGCAAAGTTAGCAAAGTTTTTTAGTGAGACTACTGAATTTAGTTGCACCAATATGCCACCACCATTGCGTTTTAGCACTGGTGCAAAAGCCTGCGCCACCCTCATTAGACCATATACGTTTACATCAATCTCTTGCTGCATTAACGCAATGGCATCATTTGCCAATGGACTGGATATTTTTAAAATTCCTGCATTATTGACGACAATGTCAACATCTTTTGCAAAATTAGCTGCATTTAATATGGTTTCAGGATTATTTAAATCTATTTTGATTGGTGTAATTCGATCACCATACTGCGACACTAATGCGTTTAGTGTTTCGAGATTGCGCGCGCCTGCATACACTTTAAGTGCACCTTCACGTAAAAACTCCTCAACGATACTTTTACCAATACCACGATTAGCACCCGTCACCAAAACCACTTTTCCTTTAACCGTTTCCATTTTCTTTTCCTCTCATATAATTTGTACCGAACAGTACATAATTGACATTATTTACCGTTCAGTACATAATGTCAAGCATCTATTTTAGGAAAAATGAATGACGGGTGCTGGTAGAAAACGGAGCTTTGATAAAGAGGAGGCACTAGACAAAGCCATGCGCGTATTTTGGAATAATGGCTACGCTGGCACTTCATTGTCTGACTTAACCGATGTATTAGGCATTAATAAGCCAAGCTTATATGCAGCCTTTGGTAATAAAGAGCAGCTATTCAATTCAGCGCTTAATCACTATATCGAACATTATGGCTCGCCATTAATGCAATATCTGAAAGAGGATACAAAGCAGCCTTTGTCAATCCGCCTAGAAAATTATTTTTTGGCTGCGATTGAAAAGAACTTTAATAATGAGCTTCCAAAAGGATGCTTTATAGTAAATAGTTGTTGCGAATCAGGTGGAACGAATATAGTAGATAACACAAACTCACTAACACAAGATTTAGGCGCTTGTTCAGAGAAAGCGTTAGAGAGTATTTTTTTACTTGAAGACCAGAACGGTCAATTACCAAAAAAACTAAACGCAACAGAAATGACAGCCTATGTACTAACTGTCATGTATGGGTTATCGATAATGGGTAGGCGTGGCAAATCTCGTCGAGAATTACATTCCATTATAAAAACCGCAATTAAGACGCTATTCAGTTAGTTGAATATACTATCAATTCACCGAAAGCAAATTAGTAGGAAGCACTAACCAATTAAATCTAATCATTAACGCAAAGAGGACACTATGTTAACAAACCAAAGTATTACTCATTTATTAAAAATTTCATTCGTGAGTGCCATCACCTCTATCAGTCTACTAGGCTGCTCAGACAAGAAGGCTGTAGAAACAGAAGCGGCGGCACCAGCCACTGTCGAACTCAAAAAAATTACTGGACTGAAAACACCTGAATCGGTTGTGCAAAGCAAAGATGGCAAGATTTATGTCTCTGAAATTAATGAGTTTGATAAAGATGGTGATGGTCAAATCAGTGTGATTGAAAATGGACAATTGAGCGTATTTGCTGATGGCTTGGATGATCCTAAAGGTTTAGTGATTATCGGTGATAATTTATATATAGCAGATAAAACCCAAGTAATTAAAGTGAGCCTGACAGATGCATCGCAGAAAGAAGTATTTGTCCCTGCTAGCGCATTCACAAAACCACCACAATTTTTAAATGATTTAGAAGCAGACCCACAAGGAAATTTGTATGTTTCTGATAGTGGAAATATGAGCACTGGGAAGGGTGGCGTGATTTATAAAGTTAATGCTAGTGGCGAAGTGACAAAATTAATCGATGGTGATGACAATCCTTTAGTTTTGGCACCTAATGGACTATTGGCTGACGATACAGGCAAATTTTTAACCTATGTGGATTTTACATCTGGCATCTTATATAACCTTAATACAGAAACAGCCGAACTTACCGATCTGGAACAAGGCTTTGGTGGTGGAGATGGTTTGGTTCATCACTCTAGCGGAACACTGTATGTTAGCGATTGGAAAAATGGCAAAGTCTTTGCAGTAGGTACCGATGGAGAAATCAAGACAGTTGGACCACAATACCAAGCAGCAGCTGATATCGCCCTTACTAAAGATGAGCATTACTTAATGGTGCCTGACATGAAAGCGGGTGAATTAGACTTTATTGACTTAGTTGCCAACTAGGCCAAAGCTTTTATGAAAGCGTAGCATGATTTCAAAATTACCCCGCTGGGTAGAGTTTGGGGCTTTTGTGCTTGCCTTAGTAGCGGGCTGTGTGAATGCAGTTGGGTTGCTGGGACTAAAGCATCAATCGATTTCACACTTATCTGGCACTGCCACACTACTCGGTATAGAAGTTATCAATGCACCATTTGGCGATGCACTGCAATTATTTGCAGTGCTGATGAGCTTTTTAATTGGTGCCTCGATATCAGGCTATTTTTTACCCGATGGTGCTTTGAAATTAGGCCGCAACTACAGTAGTGTTCTCTGTTTAGAGACTACTTTTTTGCTTGGTGCTACCTATTTATTAGTCAATCAATCTTTTTATGGACACTGTTTAGCCTCGGCTGCTTGTGGCCTTCAAAATGCGCTTGCGACTACCTTCAGTGGCGCCATTATTCGCACAACGCATGTGACAGGCATATTTACTGATTTAGGTATTATGCTGGGAGCCAAGCTCAGAGGGGTCCCATTTGATAAAAGAAAAGCGCTGTTGTTCTTAATTATCATCCTTGGTTTTATTTTAGGCGGAACACTGGGCTTCTTTTTATTTGTTACATTTTCGTTTTTTGCGTTAATCATTCCAGCCAGCATGTGCCTATCGTTGGCTATCATTTATTCCGTATACAAACATAAAATTAGTGCCCGAAACGCGTGATAATTTACAGGCCTTAATACAACAACGCAAACATCCTTAATTCTCAAACTGTAATTTTGCCAATCTAGCATACAATCCACCTTTTTTGCGCAGCTGTGTAGCATCCCCGATCTCTACTACTTGACCGTTCTCCATCACTACAATTTTGTCGGCTTTTTGCACCGTTGCTAATCGATGCGCAATAATCAATGTAGTACGCCCTT
>JBFIDU010000175.1:0-4112 GCA_041603755.1 Methylophilaceae bacterium | reverse complement strand
TGCTGGGGAGTATAAAAACAAAGCGGGTAATTGGCGACAATTGCAAGAAGGTAATGTATTAACGGTGGAGCCAGGTTGTTATATTCGCCCTGCGGATAATGTGCCCGAGCGTTTTCATCATATTGGTGTGCGGATTGAAGATGATGTCGTCGTAACAAAAGGCGCATGTGAGATTTTAACAATAGATGCACCAAAAACAGTTGCTGAAATTGAAGCTATTATGGCGGGGCATAAGTGAGTCAATTAGATAAAAACCAATCACTGGTTATTGTTGGCGGTGGCCCCGTTGGTCTTGTTCTAGCATTAACGATGCGACAATATGGATTGCCCTTCACCGTTTTAGAAACGCGTAAAAAAGGAGACGCTTACCTAGATAAGCGTGCCCTAGCGTTATCATATGGTTCCAAAGTCATTCTAGAAAAGTTGGGCGTATGGCAAAACATTGCGGCAAATGCAACTGCGATTAATGAAATTCAAGTTTCGCAGACTGGTGGTATGGGAAGAACCAGATTGGATGCAACAGAGCATGATTTGCCAGCATTAGGTTATGTTGTGTCATACGGCGCATTAATGGAGGCATTGGACACACAGATTAGTGGTGAAGGTATTTTATATGAGGCGGCCGCTACAGCAATCAAGCAAAATGATGCCTTAGCCGAGGTTGATTATAGTTATCAAGACGAAAAGCATACACTAAAAACTACTTTGGTAGCGATTGCAGAAGGTGGTCGCAGCTTAGGAGACATACCAGGTATTGAGCGGCATGCAAAAGCGTACGGACATGATGCATTGGTCAGTATGGTAACCTGTGAGTTATCCCACCATCATATTGCTTATGAGCGCTTTACTCCTATGGGGCCAATGGCATTGCTGCCAAATGGGAAACGTGACTTTTCATTAGTCTGGACAGGTGAGAAAGCGAAAATTGATCATCTAATTAAACTGGAAGAAGCAACATTTTTAGAAGAGCTGCATTCGGCATTTGGAGATAGGGTAGGTCGATTTCTCTCGATTGGTAAGCGTCTGAGCTTTCCATTGGTCCAATCCGAATTAAAGACGAAAGTTACACCACATATAGTGGTCATTGGTAATTCTGCGCAGACGATGCACCCAGTGGCTGGCCAGGGGTTTAATGTGGGTTTGCGAGATGCAACATCATTAGCTAAGGTCCTTTCCGCATCGCCGCATTCAGAGTGGGGAAATGAGGCTATGCTAAAAAGTTACGCCAGTACGCGAGTAAGAGATACAAAAAGAGGATTACTATTTACTGACTTTCTGGTCAATCTCTTTTCTAATGATTTACTTGGCCTATCATTTATGCGCGGAGTTGGACTCGGTTTATTAGATATCGTGCCTCCAGCTAAAAGAATGCTAGTGAGTAAAATGAGTTATGGTAAATAAGTTGAACAACAGTAATCAGCACTTTGATGTTATCGTCGTTGGCGCTGGTTTGATAGGCTTGGCCGCTGTGATTGCATTATCAACTCAAGGAAAAAATGTTCTACTGGTCGATGCAAAACCTAAACCCAAGCATAATAAGTTAAACAAAGTTTGGGATAGCCGTATCTATGCATTGACGCCATCGACGGAGAAATGGCTAAGTCAACAAGGGGTTTGGTCGCTAATTGATCAATCACGCATACAATATGTGGAAGGGATGGCATTATGGTCTCCAAATAGTGTATCACCGATTCGATTGCATGCCGGTGATGCTAATTTAAGCAGCCTAGCCTGTATTATCGAAAACCAAAATCTAATGCTAGCACTGTGGCAACAGGTTGAAGCATTAAAGATACCTATGTTAATGGGTAGCACATACCAATGCATTACGTATGAAGATGATCAGGTTGTTGTCCAATTCGATAAGGATTATCAAATAGCAGCGCAGTTACTCGTTGCCGCTGATGGCGCTCATTCTTCTGTAAGGCAAGCCTTAGGGATAACGACCAATACTAAAGATTTTAACCAGACAGCATTGGTCTCTAATTACAGAATTGAGAATCGACATAACAATGTGGCTATGCAGTGGTTTAAACCGCATGAAACATTGGCTTTGCTACCAATGCCAGATAAATATATGTCTATGGTGTGGGCGATGTCAACGGATAAGGCACAAAAATTGTTAACATTAACAAAAGAGGAGCTTGCTGAAAGTGTAAGGCTGGCTTCAACCAATGTAGTTGGTGGTCTTGTGCCTGTTAGTAATACTTCGTCATTTTTGTTACGGCAGGTGACTGTTAGCAAGCAAACAGGAGAAAGAGTTGTTTTTGTTGGTGATGCAGCACATCAGGTTCATCCGATGGCTGGACAGGGTGCAAATTTAGGTTTTAGGGACATTATTGAATTAGAAAGCATCATAAAAAGTAGTCATCCTTTGCAGGATATCGGCGATGCGTTTTTTTTAAGGCAATATGCACGAACACGAAAAGCCGATATTATTCGGATGAATACACTGACATCTGGTTTGGATACAATGTTTGCGTTTGAATCAAAGGCACTAGCAAGACTGGTATCTTTAGGAATGAAACAAGTAGATAAATACGCCACTATCAAGCGTGTTTTAATCAACCAAGCAGTTGCCTAAGCAGCTGAAATAGAAAAGGTAAAGAATGAAAATAAAACAGTTGGTACTTATAACCATGCTAGCTATGTCACAGTTGGTTCATGCTAATGAAGCAGAGCTTAAGAAAAAAATTGAAGCGGCGTACCCAAAATTTAAGGTGGAGAGCATTGTTAAAACGCCTTATGCTGGCTTATACGAAGTGTTTATGGGTGGACAAATTATCTACACGGACGAGAAACTCACTTTTTTGATAGCGGAAGGCCATTTAGTTGATCCAAAAACAAGGAAAGATATCACTGGTGAACGTCTAGAAGAGTTGACGAAGATTGACTTCAACAGCTTGCCTTTGGATAAAGCGATTAAGGTCGTTAAAGGCAACGGTACTCGTAAGATTGCAGTTTTTTCAGATGTTGATTGCCCTTACTGCAAACGACTTGAACGAAATGAATTAAGCAATATTGATGATGTAACCATTTACACATTTTTATATCCATTGGAGCAGTTGCATCCTAATGCAGCAGAAAAATCAAAGTTAATTTGGTGTGCTGCTAACCGTGAGCAGGCTTGGAAGGATTGGATATTAAATGATAAATTGCCTAAATCTGCAGGTAATTGTAAAGTACCGCTTGAAGAAGTAGGTGAGTTAGCTAGAAAGGTTGGTGTATCTAGTACACCAACATTGATTTTTTCAGATGGTAAACGGATGATGGGTGCGCAACCCTATAAAGCGATTGAAGATGCCATGCTTAGCGCAAAAGCCAAGGCTAGAAATTAGATTGCATTATAAATATAAAGTATGTTGCTTTTCTAACCGACAACATCGCCAAGCTTGAATATTGGTAGATACATAGCAACAACTAAACCACCTATCAGCACACCTAGTACTACCATAATGATGGGCTCCATCAAGCTGGATAGGCCTTCGACTGCATCATCGACCTCACTTTCATAAAAGTCAGCGACTTTTCCTAACATGCTATCCAGCGCACCTGATTCTTCACCAATTGCTGTCATTTGCAGCATCATATTCGGAAATACCTCAGAATTTTGCATAGCGACCGTTAGACTAGTCCCTGTGCTGATTTCGCTTTGAATCTTTTTGGTCGCATCATAATAAACACGATTGCCAGATGCACCCGCGACAGAGTCTAATGCCTCGACCAACGGCACGCCAGCCGCAAACATAGTAGCTAAAGTCCTTGCAAAGCGAGCAAGTGTGGCTTTGCGGATCACTTCTCCAAAAATGGGTAGCTTTAACAGTAAGCGATCCATAGTGGATTGCATTTTCTCGGAACGCTTCCAAGTGTAAAAGAAAAACCACAGTGCAAAACCAATAGCGCCAAATATGGCCCACCAGTAGGAAACAAAAAAATCAGATATTGCCATGACCATCAATGTCGGTGTTGGTAAGTCAGCTCCGAATCCAGTAAACAGTTCCTTAAAAGCGGGCACTACAAAAATCATAATCACAGCAGTAATAATAAAGGCAACTATAATGATAGATATTGGATACATTAAAGCTGACTTAATTTTACTTTTGATGGCTAGA
>JBFIDU010000174.1:0-4113 GCA_041603755.1 Methylophilaceae bacterium | reverse complement strand
TCTTTTCGACATTTATTCTTATTTGATGAATTAAAGCAATTAGAAACCATTAGTGAGTTTAATGCTGGCGCGCTTTTATACAATAGCAAATTACAACACCCATCAGTTTTAGGGATGGCGTTTGCTAAGCCATACGTCGATATTATTTACAGTATTGCTATGTTGCGTAAAAAGAAATTAGTTGTTTGCGATCTGGACAATACACTGTGGGACGGCGTGATTGGTGAAGGAGCCGTTGCGCATTTTCATGATCGACAATCTATTCTCAAAGGATTAAGAGAAAAAGGGATTGTACTGGCGATTAACTCTAAAAATGATCCCAAAAACGTACATTGGACTAACGCAACGTTATCAGAGAAGGATTTTGTCTATGAGGCCATTAATTGGCAACCTAAAGTACAAAATATGTCTCGCATTCCCGATGAATTGAACCTAAAAATGAATAGCTTTATTTTTATTGACGACCGTCCAGATGAGTTGGAGCTGATGAGAGAGGCTTATCCTGATATCCTTTGTTTAGATGCAACAGACCCAACGACTTGGGAGCGTTTGGCGGTTTGGGAACATGCTCTTGAAGATGATCAGGAGATGGATAGAACGCTGATGTATCAACAACGTGAAAAACGTAAAGCGTTTGTTAAAGAAGAGATAACGAGTGATGAAGATAGACTCGCCATGTTCTCATCCCTTGGTTTACAACTGATTATTAAACGTCCAGAGTCGAATGAAATCAAACGGGTTACTGAGCTCATTAACAGGACAAACCAGTTTAACTTAGAAGGCGCCCGGGTCAGCCTAGCCAACATGAATGATTGGTTTAATGATAAAAATTACATTATTTTATCTGGAAGAACCTCTGATCGCTTTGGTGATATGGGTGTAACCTGCGTTACCGTGGGAAAATTGACTGGTGAAGAATTTAGAGTGATTGCTTTTGTGTTGAGTTGCCGCGTTTTTGGGTATCGCTTTGAACACAGTGTAATGAGTTATCTGAAGACTTTGGCTGCAAAAGCAGGTGCAAAAACAATGAAAGCAAAATATGTCGCTACTGCAGTCAATGCGCCATGCAAAGACTTCTTAAAAGAAAATGGTTTTGTTGATGATGGTGAATTTTCGTATTTTGATTTAAATAATGAGATTCAAGCTGATGCACCATGGATTAGCGTTAAAACGGAAAGTTGAGTATTTAAAATCATCGAATTTGCCTGATAAATCATAGCTGCTATTTTAGCTCATAGGTTTGTAATTTATACCATAGGGAGCGCTCACTAATTTCCAATAACTTGGCTGCTTTTGCTTTATTACCCTTACAAGCTTCTATTGCTTGGATGATAAGCTTTTTCTCTAATTGTTGCGTATGCGCCGGGATGGATAAGTTGTTTTCTAACTTTATCTCTGGTTCAGGTATTGAAGCACTCTCTCCAACCATATCGCGCGGTAGATGCTGTGGTTCGATAACGGCACCACCTGATAGAATCGCAGCACGTTCTAATACATTTTCTAGCTCGCGTACATTACCTGGCCAATCATAATGTTCTAATTGCGATAATGCAGCTTCGCTGATTTGACCACCCCGTTTAGCTATAAAAAAGTGGCTCAACAAGCGAACATCGCCTTGGCGCTCTCTTAAAGCAGGCACATTAAGTTGAAACACATTTAGACGATAGTAGAGATCTTCTCGCAACTTTCCTTCTTTAACTGCCTGCATTGCATCTCGATTGGTCGCTGCTATGACTCTGTTATCCAGCGATATATGTTTATTACTTCCTAATTTTTCTATCACACCTTCTTGCAATGCACGCAGCAGCTTAGCTTGAAGATTAATCGGCATTTCAGTAATCTCATCCAGAAACAACGTACCTTTGTCTGCTAATTCAAATTTACCCGTACGTGCCTTAACTGCTCCAGTAAAGGCACCTTTTTCATAGCCAAATAACTCTGACTCTAGCATTTCTGTTGGGATTGCCGCACAGTTAACGGCGACGAACAAATTGTTTTTTCTGGGTGAAGCGGTATGAATCGCTTTAGCAACGAGCTCTTTACCAGTTCCTGTCTCACCAGCTATTAATACTGTCGCTTTTTCAGGCGCCACTTGCGCAATCATCTTCTTTAGAGACAGCATCACTTCGCTGTTGCCTACTAAACCCTCATCTGCACCTTGTGCTGAAGATTTTAAGTATGTATTTTCAAGCTGAAGACGCTGTACATCCAATGCTTTTGCGATGGCAACCTCTAATACTTCTAAATCGAATGGTCGCAAAATATAATCCGCTGCACCTGATTTCATGGCTTCAACTGCTGTAGTAATTTCACCTTGTGCTGTCACCATAATAAATGGCATCAACTCGCCGTCTACACGCATTTGCTTTAGTAGCTCAAGGCCATTCATGCCTGGCATATGCAAATCACTGACGACCAGATCGACTTGCTCTAGTTTGAGCATCTCTAGCGCCTCTTTGCCATTTGCCGCTGACAACGCCTGATAGCCTGCTTGTCGCAAACTTATCTCCAAAAGCCGCCGCATATTTGGCTCATCATCCACCGCTAGAATTCGTTTTTGTTTATCTACCATGTTGATTTCATTCTTTATGAATACTATGTTGCTGCTTTAATTGGCAGCATTATTGTAAACTGAGCACCATGCATTTCACTGGTTTGATAACTTATTTCACCACTATGCGCTTGTACTATCTGTCTGACTACTGCTAAACCTAAGCCAACCCCTCCAGCACGCTTGGTAAAAAATGGCTCAAATATTTCTGCCTGATGCTCTGGCGTAATGCCCTCACCATCGTCCATCACTTCAATAATGGCTTGATGACCTTCTTGTCTTAGTAAGACTTGTATGTTGCCGTTTTCTGGCAACACTTGTATTGCATTCATAACAAGATTCATAATGACTTGGGTCATTTGGTCAGCATCAACATCTGCCACAACCTCTCTCGTCTGCTCATCATACTCAATATTAATATGCTTTGCCTGAGCTTGCGTTCTTAACATGGCAATCGTATTACTGATGAGCTGCGTTAAACTAACGGCCGTAATAGCAGGGGACCGTGGTCGTGCTGCATCAATAAGCGTAGAGACTAATTTATTTAATCGCTCTGTCTCAGCACTGATAAATGTTAGTACTTCTTTGCCTTCGGCAGACATTGATTTCTCTCGCTTTAGTACATCTGCGGAAGATCGTAAAATACCAAGCGGCGTTCTGACTTCATGACTCATCGCTGCGGCCATTTCCCCAACAACAGCCAATTTTGCAGCACGTGTTAAGTTAGCCTGTGATTTTGCTAAGTCTTCCGTCATGGTTTCAAAAGCAGCGCCTAATTCACGCACCTCTGGAGGACCAGACTTTGGTGGCTTGCCTTTTGTTTCATGGGCAAATCCTTTCACAAATTCAGTTAATTGCAATAGTGGGCGCGAGATAGCTTGTGCAATCGGCCTCACAAGTATTGCAGCTAATAGTAACGTAGCAGCTAGCAAAGCCAAGAATATGTAACCTAATCGATGCACAGGTGCGACAGCTTCGGAATGTAATTTTTCCACCTGAATCGTCCATTGTGGCATCGGCGAGTTTTGACTAAATCGACTAAACACAGCCATGCCATAGCCCGACTGTACCATCTCCCAATTTGACGTGGCAGCCAGCACCTGTCCCTTGGCATCTAGTAGCGCGGCAGAAGTAGGCTGTTTAATGGCATTGTTTAATGCATCTTTAACAGTATCCCAATTAAATTCCACAACCAATTTACCCATCGGTAAGCTGGTATTCTCGTCTATTATTTCCTCAGAGATAGCCAACACATTGCCTTCGAGGGATGAGATGTCCAATGAATAACCAGTAATGGTGGTGGTAAACCATTGCGGTCTGTTGGGGTGCTGTTGCCCTATTTGTTGTGGCAGGCTACTGGCAATGATATAGCCTTGTAAATCTTCTGCATAGATAGCATGATAAATACTGCCATAACTATGAGCCAGACCGCTTAAAAAATCAGAAAGCCTTTTATCAATGTCACCAATTTTCAGCTCTTGCATAATGGAAAGTTGACTCCACGATTGTACATTACGCAATCGCTCGAACATCATTCGCTCGATATCGTTTGCTACCGCTGT
>JBFIDU010000173.1:0-4134 GCA_041603755.1 Methylophilaceae bacterium | reverse complement strand
GCTGCCAGAAAAACAGTTTTGTTTTATCTGGCAGCTTTGTCTTGGGATGTGCTTAGAAAAATTATTAAATAAATAGAGCGTTTAGTATTTGGGTTGTAAAGGTGGCGCTTACTGCCATTTAGGATTCTTTGGGGGTTTTATGAACGTTGCTGGACAAAACCTTGCTGAAAACAATTTGTCTGACTCTGCAGGCACAGAAAAAACAGCAAGTCAGAAATTTTTAGCTCTTATTTTATCGATTATGCCTTGGGCCATCGTTGGCGTGCTTTTGTATGCAGGCCTTTTTATCAAGCCAACACCCGTAATTGAACAAGTAATTCCTCATGCAATTGACCGCAGGGATATCCTTCTTGGTGCTGCCCACGTAAACGATGACACCTACCTTGCTGCTGGCAATTACGGAAAAATCGTTATATCGAAAGATAAGGGACACACCTGGGCCGTACAAGAGTCAACTATCGATACGCATATTCAGGATATTGATTCCTGGGACGAGCAACATGCTGTCGCAGTTGGTAATCTGGGCCGCGTAGTCGTAACGGCTGATGGCGGCGTAACTTGGAAAGAAGTTACAGCCCCTAAGTCTGACATCTCAAACAAACTTATCCGTGTTCATGCCTACGCTGGCGGCGAAGCCTTGGCTGTTGGTGAAATGGGTATGATCATACGTAGTACTGATTACGGTAATACATGGGAGCGTCTTCGCGAAGAAGAAGATATTTTCATGAACGATATTGTTCGTGTTGATGAAAATACCATCATTGTTTCTGCGGAAGCCCGAGAAGTGACTGAGTATGATGGAGAGTTAGCTGATGAAAATGCAGAAGAGTTAGACGCCACAACAGGTGCGAGAATTTCTGCGCGTATTTATAAATCAGTTGATAATGGCCAAACTTGGGAAACTATCTATACAGACAGCCCTAACAGTTTTACCGCGATTAAATTTAGAAATGCACAATATGGCGTAGCAGTCGGCTTGGCTGGTGCTATTGTTGCTACTCGTGACGGCGGCAGCACATGGACATTCTATGGAAGTAAAGTTTCTGGTATGACGGAACACTTGATGGATGTTGCTTGGTCTGAAGAACTAAAAGAGTGGGTCGGTATCGGTAACAAAGGGAAATGGATTACTTTTTCACCCAATATGAGCAAGTTTGACACCCAAAACCTCTCCACTAAAGATTTTACCTCTCACTCAGAGATGGCGCTCGTAGGAGATGGGTTTATCGCTGTTGGTGAGACAGAAGGTTATATGGATTTGAAAACCAAGACCTGGACTCTGTTGCACGAATAGAAATAGAGATAAAAAAAGAACCAATCAACTATTAAAAAAGTCGCCCATCCATACTATTGCGGGTGGTTGGTGGAGGATAGAATGTTAGAAAAATTCGCACTTGGCTGCATTAAATTCAGAAAGATTGTTCTGGTGATTGTTCTGGCGCTGACATGCGTTTTTGGATATTTCGCCCAGAATATTGAAGTTAAAACTGTATTTGATGATTTGATGCCCTCATCGCATCCTTATATCAAGATTCACAATGAATATAAGGAAACTTTTGGTGGTACCAACATTATCACCTTCATGATCAAAGCTAAGGAAGGCGATATCTTCCAGATGCCTGTGTTGGAGAAGATCCGAGATCTGACGCAGGGCCTTTATAAAATTGATGCTATCAACGAATTTCAGATTTACTCTATAGCGGGTAAAAAGCTGAAAGAAGTACGCGCGTCAACTGAAGGTATCGAAAGTTTCCCCTATATGTGGCCAAGTTTGCCAAAAAATCAGGCAGACATTGACTATCTCCGGGAAGCTATTCTGCGGAGCCCCTTAGTCTATGGTCCATACGTATCTAAGGATCTGACAGCAACATTGATCACTGTGGACTTCTTCGATAACTTGCTGGATTACAACTTAGCTTATGAGCAAGCCTATGCTTTAGCTGAGAGTCTGGATGATGACCTCGTGGATATTAGCCTTAACGGCAACCCAATTCTGTATGGCTGGGTAAACCACTATCTTCCAGAAACCATGCGGTTAATCATGGTGGCAGCGCTGATCTTCCTCGTACTGTTGTTTCTCATCAACAGAACTTGGCGCGGTACGCTTCTCCCAATGCTAGCCGGTGGTATCAGTGCCACGTGGGCTTTGGGTGTTGCGCATCTTTGTGGTATCCACTTTGATCCGCTGGTAGTCGTGGTGGCAATGCTTATCACTGCAAGAGCCGTCTCGCACTCTGTACAGATGATCACGCGTTTTCACGAAGAAATCGACAAAATGGAAGAGGGTGTAGACCTTTGCTCTACGGAAGCTGCCCGTCTGACGTTGAAAGACCTACTTCGTCCTGGCCTGCTGGGTATTGGTACAGATGCTGGCTGTGTAACCGTGGTTGCTATTAGTCCGATCCCTCTGCTGCAAAAACTCGTTGTCTTGGCAGTAGTTTGGGTTGGTACTGTTGCGGTAAGTTCCATCGTCGTAACGCCTGTACTGCTGTCTTGGGTAAGAAAACCCAAGTCTTATGCACACCCGCTCAACCTCGACTTACTGGTAATTCGTCCATTCCTGAACATGTGCGTTCATCTGGTTGATACCCGTGCTCGCTATGTTGTGGTGGGTATTGCGACCGCACTGTTTATTGTTTGTGGTATCTACGCAGTTGACCTGAAAGTAGGTGATGCAAACCCAGGCTCACCCATTTTGTGGCCTGAAGCGCGTTATAATGAAGATTCTGCGGCAATTAACAAAGAGTTTCCCGGTGCAGACAGGATGTTCGTTGTATTTGGAAACGAAACACTTGATCAGGAAGGTTTGATCAAGGACGTTGATGTTCTTGACAGCATGTTGCGCTTTCAGCGTTATATGGAATCACAGGAGGAGATTGGTGGTAGTTTGTCCCTTGCTGATATTCTTCCGTCGGTTAACCAAACACTGCGTGAAGGTAACTTCCGTTATGTTGAGCTGGGTGAAACCACTACCAATAACGCGGAATTGATCTATATGTTTGAACGCGCAGCAGAGCCGGGTGACTTGACTCGCTTTACTGACGTTAAGCAAACCAATGCATCTGTCACGCTCTTTTTCACAGACCGTCAGGGAGACACCATCTCGACAGCCGTAGCACGTGTTAAAGAGTTTGCCAAAAACATGAAGGTTGAAGGACTCCAGATTCACTTGGCGGGCGGTATTATTGGTGTTATCGCTGCAGTGAACGAAGTGATCCTCTCCGGTCAGATTCAGTCGATTGCATTGGCACTCTTCATCCTGGTGATGATGTGTATTGTTGTTTATCGCTCCAGTATCGCAGGCATGTTCTTCATGGTACCTGTCGTGCTGTCTAACCTGGTGACCTTTGCATTCATGTCTTGGCAGAACATTGGTATGAACATTAACACTGTTCCTGTTGCTGCCTTGGGTATCGGTCTCGGTGTGGACTATGCGTTATACATTTGTGACCGCATTCAAGGTGAGTACCGCCAAGGTAAGACGCATCTGGAAGCTATCTCCGTGTCCTTGCACTGTGCTGGTCGCGGCGTGTTGGTTACCGCATTGGTGCTTACTGCAAGCGTCTGTGTCTGGCTGTTCTCGTCGCTGCGTTTCCAGGCAGAAATGGGCATGCTGATCGGTCTCTGGCTAGCGGTATCTGCACTGAGTGCGCTGTTCCTGATGCCTGCATTGGCGTATATGTTTAAGCCAAGATTTATCTTTGGTGACGACTGATTTACTTTTGTAATATAGTTTAATGCTACAAAAACAAGGCCTTCGGGCCTTGTTTTTGTTTGTGTCATCTATAGCTAAATAATTAAAGACTCATCTTGCTCTACGTTTTACTTATTAAATTTTCTAGGTGAAAAACGGGACATAGCCCTGCAGGTTACAGTTAGTTCGGTTAGTTCGGTTAGTTAGGTTAGTTAGGACCTGCTTTTTGATTAAGGCGGTTCTTTATATGAATTAGAGCTACCCGTACTGCTTTGATCTTCAGGCTCATTGCCTGTCAACAAGATGCTAGCCAGTGATAGCCACCCCGCTGAAGGAGGGGATGGCGGTGATCAAAGGCAGCCGAAATTTTCTCTCTGCGTTCGCAGACAGAATGAATGACTACAGCTTCGTTTTGTGTTGAGTGGGACTGAGCTTATATT
>JBFIDU010000172.1:0-4150 GCA_041603755.1 Methylophilaceae bacterium | reverse complement strand
TGACATGTATTTTTATCCTGATCAGACTGCTAATGCCAGTATTAAGATGGGGATACGGGCGAATATAGGTTTGGTTGTGATTGAATTTCCCACACAATATGCAAATGATGCCGATGATTATATTAAGAAAGGGTTGGATGCGCGTGATTGTTCAAGAAATCAGCCGCTGATAACTTTTAGTTTTGCTCCACACGCACCATATACCGTTTCTAATCATACCTTTATGCGTGTCGCAACCCTCGCCAATCAAGTTAACATCACGATGCACACACACTTGCATGAAACACAAGCCGAAATTGCTGAAAGTGAAAGTCAATTCGGTTTGCGTCCCTTGTCTCGACTAGCCAATATGGATTTATTGGGTCCACATATGACCTTTGCACATGGCGTTCATATGAATAACATAGAAATGCAAATGTTAGCAGAACATAGTTGTCATATTGCACATTGCCCAAGCTCCAATTTAAAGCTAGCAAGCGGCATTGCGCCAATAAAACGCTATTTGCAATATGGGGTTAATATTGGTTTAGGTACTGATGGCGCAGCGAGCAATAATCGATTAGATATTTTCACTGAAATGCGGCTTGCGGCATTGTTAGCAAAAGGAGAAAGTGGTGATGCAACTACATTGCCTGCCTATAAGGCGCTAGAGATGGCAACAATTAATGGTGCAAGAGCTCTTGGTTTGGATGATAAAATTGGTTCAATAGAAGTTGGTAAATCAGCTGATTTAACCGCTGTTGCTATGTCAGATATTAATATGCGTCCCTATTTTGATCCAATTTCACATTTAGTCTATGTGGCAGGGCGCGAACAAGTGAGTCATGTTTGGGTCGAAGGTGTATTGCGCTATCATAAACCAGCAGATAGTGCAGGGGTGTTCAGTGGTATAGAGCCGCGTGAGTTAGAAGAGATTTTATCAAAGTGGCAACCTAAGGTGAGTCAATTTAGATTGTGAGTATACGACAGAAAATGAATAATAGGATATTGAAAAATGCAGATATTGCTGAGCTGAATAAGTTTGGAGACTTAGCACATAAATGGTGGGATAGAGACAGCGAGTTTAAGCCATTACACGAGATTAATCCTTTGCGTTTAAATTTTATTAATGATGCTGCACCACTAAAAGGAAAACGTGTGCTGGATGTAGGTTGTGGTGGGGGTATTCTGTCGGAATCAATGGCTGAGAAAGGAGCTGCTGTCGTTGGCATTGATTTAGGTGAAAAAGCATTAAAAGTAGCGCAATTACATAGTTTAGAAAGTGGGATAGAAGTCGATTATCGGCACTTGGCGGTTGAGGAGCTCGCGACACTTGAGCCTGCTAGTTATGATGTTGTGACATGCATGGAAATGCTTGAGCATGTGCCAGATCCGTCTAGTATTGTTCATGCATGTGCGGCGCTTGTTAAGCCAGGAGGGCATGTATTTTTCTCTACTATTAATCGTAATCCCAAAGCTTATGCATTTGCCGTATTAGGCGCAGAATATATTTTAAATATTTTGCCAAAAGGGACGCATGAATACGCTAAATTTATCAAGCCACACGAATTAGCAAGCTGGAGCAGGCAAGCAGGTTTATCCTTAAATAATCAAGCCGGGATGAGCTATAACCCGATCACCCAACACTATGCGCTTAGCCAAGATGCATCTGTTAATTATCTTGTACATATGATTAAGCTATAGTGACTTATCTATGTTAACAACGATATTATTTGATCTTGATGGTACCTTAGTTGATACTGCTCCAGACTTAGGGTATGCACTTAACTTACAATTACATAAATATGGTAAACCCACTTTATCTGACGCTAGCATACGCCCATTTGCCTCGCATGGTTCTCGAGGTTTACTGGGGTTAGGCTTCGGCATCACACCAGAAGACAGTAATTTTATTCAAATGAGAGATGAGTATTTGCAATTTTATGAAGGCGTTCTAACGAGAAGGCCAGTTTTGTTTGATGGGATGCAGAATACATTAGATGCCATTTTGGATCGCGGATTGAATTGGGGGATTGTGACCAATAAGCCTGGTCGTTTTACCATGCCTCTTGTTGAGTATTTAGGACTGGATCGAGAAGCGATATGTGTAGTCAGCGGTGATGATGCAGCTAAACCTAAGCCTTCACCAGACACGCTGCTTTTAGCCTGTGAACGTGCAAAGGTTAATCCTGAAAACTGTATTTATGTTGGTGATGCTGCACGCGATATAGAGGCAGGACAGGCCGCTGGGATGAAAACGGTGGTGGCAATGTATGGTTACATTGATAAACAAGACCAACCTTTA
This sequence comes from Methylophilaceae bacterium, assembly GCA_041603755.1. Classification (GTDB taxonomy): domain Bacteria; phylum Pseudomonadota; class Gammaproteobacteria; order Burkholderiales; family Methylophilaceae. The sequence continues at coordinate 1,866 of JBFIDU010000172.1, read as the reverse complement.
ACTTGGGGTGCTGACGAGTACATTGCAACGCCAACAGATTTAATTGCATTGATATAAAAGTTTTTTTAAACTAAGGCTGGTTAGTTAATACGCTTACGTTCAACAATCGCTTGCGCCAGTGTGCCACTATCAACATACTCAATTTCGCCACCCATAGGCAGACCACGCGCAATTCTACTGACTTTAATATCACGTGCTTTCAGTAGCTCTATAATGTAATGCGCTGTTGCTTCGCCCTCTACCGTGTAGTTGGTCGCTAAAACGACCTCTTTAACGGTGCCATTTTGAGCACGTTTGATTAGTTTGTCCAAATTAATTTCTTTTGGACCCACGCCATCTAATGGTGATAGTCGGCCCATTAGGACAAAATAAAGTCCATTATAAGATTGCGTTTGTTCCAGCATCATGACATCAGTTGGCATCTCGACGACGCATAAGGTTGATGCATCACGCTTTTCAGAAGCGCATAACGAGCAGATGGGTTGTTCACTGAAATTATTGCAAAGCTGGCAATGCCCTACTGTCTGTAAGGCACTGCTTAATGCATTTGCCAAACCACTAGCGCCTTTTCTATCTCGCTGTAACAAATAATAAGCCATACGTAATGCTGACTTTGGGCCAACCCCCGGGAGACATCGTAGCGATTCAATCAGCTGTTCTAAAGCAGGTGGATTTTTCACAGATTATTTGTGCTTAGAAGGGTAGTTTCATACCTGCAGGCATAAGACTACTCATGCGAGCGTTTGTTGTCTGTTCCGCTTTTTGATTAGCATCTTTTAAAGCGATTACTAATAAATCTTCTAGTGTTTCTTTATCATCCATTACACTGTCATCAATTTCAACACGTCTCACTTCATTACGGCAAGTCATTGTGACTTTTACCAAGCCGCTGCTAGCTTGACCTTCTACTTCGATATTCGCAAGTTCTGCTTGTGCTTTCTGCATGTTAGCTTGCATTATTTGCGCTTGCTTCATCATGTTTCCCATGCCGCCTTTCATGTCGTTCTCCTTTTATGTTGTAGGTTTAATACTGTTTGGAATAATTTTTGCGTCAAAATCTTGAATGAGTGCTTTGACAAATGCATCATTCATGATGGCATCTTCAGCCGACGATTGTAATACTGCTTTTTCTTCTGCATTTTGCTTTGCAGGTGTGTTCGCTTCACTATCAATCGTAATATTTAATTTAATTTTCTTACCAAAGTGGTTGTTAATTGCATTCGATAATTTTTCTTGATAGGTTGGGCTAACTAAATGTTTTTGCTTTTCTGCAACTCGCAGCGAAATGCTATTTTCATCATAAGATAGCATCTCGCAATGCTGAGCGAGTGCACGAGCGATACCTAAATTTAAATGCTTTTCAATTAAGTGGCGCCAGTTACCATCAAAGGTATGCTGGCTAGCATGGTTGACTTCGGTTTCTTTAGTTTGTAATTCTTTTGAACCTTTCTGCTCGCCTGATTTCTCTGCCTCAATTTTTTCTTTTGAGATAGAATTATCTACACTTGGTTCACTATCCTTATCCTGTGCGATGGATCTAGCTTGCTGCAATGACTGGGATAATGATTTACGTTGTTCGGTTTGTGGCGTTACACTATTTTTTTTTTGAGACGAAGTTGTCTCGGATGGTGTGAACGCTAACATCCTAAGCAGGCTCATCGTAAATCCTGCGTAGTCGTCTGGCGCAAGGCTGATGTCTCTCCCACCCAATAGCGCTATTTGGTAATAAAGCTGACATTTTTCTGCAGATATTTTTTCAGCAAGTATTAAAAGCTCATTGCGTTCAGGTAAATCATGACTAAGGCTTTCAGGGGCAGCTTGTGCAATTGCGATTTGGTGTAATAATTTGGCTAAATCATTGAGTGC